>JAUNAV010000039.1:6130-13093 GCA_030527425.1 Tissierellia bacterium | reverse complement strand
GATTATAAAGATGCTGAATCTGTAAAGGAAAGTATAAACATAATAGAAGCAGCAATAAACAAGGAAGCAGAAAAGCAAGTCATTGAAAGGCTAAAAGGAAAAACACCAAAAACTAAAAACGTCAATTCTGCAATCACTAAAGAAGAAATTGAAAAAATAGAAGATGGTGTTGAAAGAAGAAGACTAATTCAAGAAAACATACATTTATTTAACAAATAAGGAGAAGAAATATGCCAGAAACAAACTTAACAAGACAAATAACAAAAGCACAAGAAATTGACTTTACAAATCAATTCGGAAATAACATCAAAAGATTATTAGAACTATTATCAGTACAAAGAAGAATCCCAGTAGGCTCAGGTACAACACTTAGAACATATAAATCTGCTAAAGTTACACTTGACGGTACTACAGTTGAACCAGGTGCAGTAATTCCATTATCAAAAGTAGAAATGGAAGAAGCTGATAAGATTGAAATCGAATGGGACAAAAAAAGAAAAGCAGTTCCTGCTGAAGATATTCAAAAATATGGCTTTGATAGAGCTGTTGAAATGACTGATAAAGCTTTAATTAGAGAATTACAAAAAGGTTTAAGACAATCAATGATTGCTCAACTTGAAAAAGGAACAGGCGAAACAACAGGTGAAGGCTTACAACAAGCACTTGCTCAAGGTTGGGGTAAAGTTCAAGTTGCGTTTGAAGATGATGCAGTAAGAACTATTGCATTTGTAAATCCACTTGATGTAGCAGATTACAATGGTAATGCACAAATTACAATTCAAACAGCATTTGGATTAAACTATGTTGAAAACTTCTTAGGTGTTGATGTAGCTATAATCACATCACTAGTAGAAGAAAAGAAAGCTTATGTAACTGCTGCTGATAACTTAGTATTTGCTTATGTTGATGTAAGGGGTGAGTTATCAAACGCATTTGACTTAACCACTGAAGAAACAGGAATAATCGGTGTAACAAAAGATGTAAACAAACAAAGATTAACATCAGAAACAGTAACAATCTATGGATCAGCTTTATTTGCTGAAAGATTAGATGGGGTTGTAAAAGTTACAATCACAGAAACACCTGGAGTATAAGGATAAGCAAATGAAAGCTAAAGTATTAGAAAAGTTTAAAGATTTAAAAGAAAATACATTAAGAAATCCAGGTGATGAATTTACTCTTACAAAAGATAGATTTGAAGAGATAAATAAAAAACTTCCTGGATACCTAAAAGAAATAAAAGAAACAAAGGAAACTAAAAGTAAAAAAGGGGACAAATAGTCCTCTTTAACTTTTAAGGGGGCTATATGGACGACATACTTATTTTATTAGGTGAAGAAGTAAATAAAAAGCAAGTAGAGGTTATTTATAAATTAATTAAAACTAGGCTTTTAAATATTTGTATAGGCTATGATAACAAACTTTTATCTATCCCAGAAAACCTTGAATATATCTTAACTGAAGCAACTATTGATAGATATAACACAATAGGTGCAGAAAATATGCAGGAAGAATCATTTGAAAACTACAGAGCAAAATATATTACATCCGACATCTTAGAAAAATATATCCCAGCAATTGATAGATATTTTGACAGCATAGATGAAAATAAAAAGATGAATGCTAATAAAGTGAGATTTATATGAGATATGACAACATTATATATTTAGTCAATGTAAAAGAGTATTCATACAATCCCAAATTAGGACGATATGAAGATGAAACTAGTATAGACAATGAAAGACATGCCAATATATCAAAAGTCTCTCTAGAGCGAAATATGGAGTTATTTGGTGATGTAGATAGTGATGTAATTATAATAAGGCTTCAAGGATTAGTTAAAGGAAATCCTGATTATATAAAAATTAAGGATAAAGCATACAACATAATCAAAAAGACTACTACTAGACGAGATACAGCCTTTTATGTAAGAGAAAGGGTGTAAATCATGAAAATGGAGATTCAAGGATTAGAAGAATTACAAAGAGACCTAAAAAAACTATCTGAAACTAAAAATGATGTTAAAGATGTAGTAAAAAGCCATGGATCTCAAATGCTTCAAAAAGCTATGAAAAATGCAAGACATACTGCTAGTGGTGGTGTATTTGCTAAAGGTTATACAACTGGGCATACTAGAAGAAATCTACAGCAAAACGGTGTAAAAATATCTGATGGTGGATTAACTGCAACAGTAGAATCTACTACTGATTATGCTGCTTATGTTGAATATGGTACCAGGAAAATGGAAGCTGAGCCTTATATGAAACCTGCATATGAAAAACAAAAGATATTATTCGAGGAAGATATTGAAAAGGTAGTGGAGAAAAACTTATGAATCATAATCAAGCTTTATATGATGGTATTTTTCAAAAGTGCCTGGACTTAGGATATAACACTTTTGATTATTTACCACCAACAACTACAAAATACCCATTTATCCATTTAGGAGAAGTGACTGTTATCCCAATACCGACTAAGAATATATGGCTTGGAGAAGCAACAATCACTATAAATGTATGGGGAGATGGAAAAGACAGAAAAGCTATAACAAATATAATGAATAATCTAATAAAAGAATTAAGAGAAGTAGAACATTTTAAAATCATGCCAAAAGAAATGTATACGAGAGTATTAAGAGATAACACTACAAGTAATACTTTATGGCATGGGATATTGGAACTAAAATATAAATTTATATAAAAGGAGATAAAATATGACAGAATTTGCACCAATTGAAGGTAAAGATAAGATATTATTCGCAAGATTATTGTCCGATGCAAAAACTAAAAAGGCATCAAAAATCTTATACCAAGTAGAACACACAATAAATTATTCAAATACATCTGAAGTAAAACAAACTAAAGATGGAAACTTACAACAATCATCAGGACTTGAAACTACAATTGATTTAACAGCAGTATTAACAAATGATGATACTAATAAAATGTTAAGAGATGCAGTTAAAAAAGGTGAAGTTATTGAATTATGGGAAGTAAACCTAAAATCAATCGGAGAAGAAGGAACAGCAGAAGCTTTATACATGCAAGCTAAACTTAATGAATGGGCAGACCCTGCAACTGTTGGAGAATACTCAGAATTTTCAACTACAGCAAATGTTATTGGTGAACCACAATCTGGAGAAGTGACAATTACAAAAGAAGATTACGAAGATATCCAATATACATTTAGGGATTTAAACGAACACAGTCCTGAAGCTTAATAACTAAAGGGAGCATATAAGCTCCCTATTTTTTAATAAATTACTAATAAAAGGAGACTATTTATGATTATAGATGTAAACGGTAAAGATTTAGAACTAAAATTCAACTTAAAATTCATGAAAAAGTTAAATGAAAACTACAAAAAGGAAAGTGAAAGAGCTGGAATAAATATTGGTATTAATTTACTTTATGCAGCACTAAGAGTATATGATCCAATGGCTGTAGTTGACACGGTGAGATATGCAAAAGTTAATAATGATGTAACAAATAAAGAAATAGAAGAATGGCTTGATGAAGCTGATATTGAAAAGTTGTGTGATGATTTTTTAAAGGAATTAGAAACAGCACCTACAACAAAAGGAGCAGTGAAGATAGTGAAAGAGTCAATCGAAAAAGAACTAATGAATCAATAGACACTTGGGAAGACATAATCTTAAATGGTCTAAGATATATAAAAAATGATATTGATTATATTGAGAATCTAACGCTTGTAGAATATCAAATGCACTTAAAAGCTAGAAAGTTAAGACAAATTGATAATTTATATCATGAAGCTGAAAGAGTAATGGTAAATAGAAAAGCTGAAATAACGGAAACTAGAGGGGATAAGCAGTATTACAAATATAAAACACCTGATGAATTAGTTGATGTAAAATATTTAGAAAATCAAATTAATAGTAATCAAGTATCAAAGAATAAGCGACTTGTAGAAGTTGCTAAGAGAGTAAAAAAATTAAGAGGAAGGAGGGAAGATGAGTGATAAACATGTAAGAGTTATATTGTCTGCAAAAGATAATAACTTCACTAGGGCGTTAGATAATGTTAATAAACAGCTTAGTGGTTTGACATCTGGAGCTAAAAAAAGTGAAAAAAACACAAACAGTCTTTTCTCTTCAATAGTTAAAGGTGGGCTAGTTACAGCAGCTGCAGCAAAAGGATTTCAAATATTATCTGCATCTATTGGAGATGCTGTATCTAGATATGATACATTAAATAGATTCCCAAAACAAATGAAAGGTTTAGGATTTGCAACAGATGAAGTTGAATCATCCACTCAAAAATTAAGTAAAGGTATTGAGGGACTACCAACTAGACTTGATGAAGTAGTTTCAACAGCTTCTAAATTTGCTTTAATGAATAAAGACTTATCATATTCAACGGATTTAACACTTGCATTAAATAACGCATTTCTTGCGTCTGGAGCTTCTGCAGATGAAGCACAAAGAGGACTTGTTCAATTTACTCAAATGATGAGTAAAGGAAAAGTTGATATGCAATCTTGGTATACATTGACTGATACCATGGGAATAGGACTAAATCAACTTGCTGAAGCATTTGGATTTGCTGGTAAATCTGCACAAAGTGATTTATATGACGCTTTAAAATCTGGAGAAATTACATTCAAGCAGTTCTCAGATAAAATAATTGAGATAGACAAACAAGTAGGGGGATTTGCTGACCAAGCAAAGACTGCTTCTGAGGGTATAGCAACAAGCTTTAAGAATATTCGTACAGCTGTTGTTAATGGTATAGCTAAGGTTATAACTGCTATTGATAACTTATCAATAGCTTTTACAGGTAATTCTATAGCACAGAATATGGATATATTGAAAACTGTAATAACAGCAGGATTTGATATTATCATAAAGTCTATATCAATGGTAGAGCCAATTGCAAGGGGACTAGGCAGTGCATTTAGATTCTTAGCTAATGATAGTATAATACTTGGACCAGCATTAATGGGTGTTGCAGCAGGATTTATAGCCTTAAAAGTAGTACAACAAATTAATAAGTTAATGAGTGAATATGGATCAGTAAGTGGTTTTGTATTAAGTAAAATGACGATTTTACCTGCGATAATAAATAAGGTTAAAGTGAGTACACTTGCAATGACAATAGCCTATAATGCAGCAGGAGCGGGGATAGCTGGAATGGCAGCAGCGGCTAAGTTGGCTGTCACATCAATACCTGTAGTTGGATGGGTAATCGGTGGAGTTACTGCAGCTGTTGCAGCGTTTGTGAAAATAACTGGTAAAGTTCCTGATGATGTCAAAAAAATGAACGAAGAAATGAGAAAATCTGCACAAGTTGCAAAAGATATGGCAGATAACTTTGAAAGCAATAATCAAAGCTTTGAAAGAAATCAAAAATCTATTGAAGCAACTGGTAAATCAATGATTGACTTAGCTTCAAGAACTGCAGAACTTGCAAATACTCAAAGTAGGTCAGGTGCTCAAACTAAAGAGATGAACGAGAATATAAATGCTTTAAATGAATATTTAGGTGAATCTGTAGTTCAATTTGATAAACAAACTGGAAAGCTTAACTTATCTGAAGAAGCTATGAAAGCATATATTGAAACATCAATGAAGCAAGAGCAATTAGCTGCAATTAATAAAAGATTAATTGAGTTAAACACAGAAAGGCTTGAAAGTGAAGCTAAATTAGAAGAAAATTCTAAAAAACTATTAGAAGCTCAAACAAAACTTGACGAAGCCGCATTTTTATCTCGTGGAGAGAGAAAAGAATATAAAAAGACTATAGAAGAATTAGAAGAAGCAGAAAAAGCTTTAGTAAAATCACAAGAAACCAATGCAACAGTAACTAAAAAACTATCTAGCGAAAGACAAACACTACTTGATGAAGTATCTAAAAAAGAACAGGAAGTAGCACAGATTAAAAAGAATGTCTGGGCAGAATTATCTGAGGAAGAAAAAAAAGTTGTAGAAGATACAAAGAAAAGATATCAAGATCTAGTTGATGCAACTACAAATATGTTTTCTGAAATGGAACAAAAATCAACAGTATCTGCAGAAACACTTATTGAAAATTTAAAGAAAAATCAAGAAACAATGGCTAATTGGGGAGATAACATGCTTAAACTTAGAGAAAAAGTTGATGGCATGGAATTTGGTTACTTACTAGTCAAACAGTTTGAAGAAGCTGGACCTCAATATGCATCAACTCTTGAAGCATTAGTCAATAATACAGATGGAAGTATTGAAGAGTTAGTTTCTTTACTTGGAAAAGGTGGAAGTAGTGCAGCGAATGCACTTGCTCAACAATTTGGATATACATCTGCTGAAAAAATGCCGCAGGAAATGATGAATATGGTTCAAACTACTCAGAGTTCATTGAGTGAGCAATTCAACGGTATTGATTGGGCTGGATATGGTGTAATGATTCCTAATGGAATAAGTCAAGGGATAGAAAACAACAAACCTAATGTAACTGCATCAACAGATAGAATGTTACAAGATCAGCAACAAAAGATAAATGGGTTTAAACCTACAATTGGAGCAACTGCTGATAGTTTAGGTAAGACTGTAACTAAATCGTATGGTCAAGGTATGGCAAGTGAAAAAAGCTTTGCTATACATCAAGCAGAACAAGTTAAAAATGAATCGGCTAATGCTATGAATACTGGTGGATATGACAAAGCATATAAATCAGGGCAAAATGTTTCACAAGCATATGGACAAGGGGCTACAGATAAAAAAGGTGAAGCAGTAAGTGCTGTTTCAGGAGTAAAAAAAGGCACTCAAGATGAATTTGTAGATGTTTGGAAATCATTCCAAAAATATGGGGCGGATTTAGTTGAAGGTGTTAGAAATGGTATCGGAATAGTTTCATATAAACCAGCTAATGAAATGAGCAAAGTAATTAATAAAGTTCAATCTGAATTTTCTGGAAAACAAAATTTATTTTCTAGATATGGTCAAAATATGATGCAAGGCTTAAT
>JAUNAV010000039.1:4952-6030 GCA_030527425.1 Tissierellia bacterium | reverse complement strand
TTAGAGAGAGCATAAATAGTGCAAAAGGATTAACTGGAGAATTTAATTCTAATATTGAATTAAATCAAAGACCTGCAGAATTTACATTTAACTTGTTTGGAAAAACATTCAAAGCCTTTGTTGATGATGTTACAAAGGCACAAAATAAACAAGTTGATTTAGAATTAGCATATTAAAAGGAGCGTGAAAATGTATAAATTTATAGATATGGACGGATATCAAGATAATCAAAAAGGGTTCACGCTCTTTTTTGATAATCAAGATATAAAAGAAATAATACCTGATATGACTATTATTGATGTAATAGGTCGAGATCAAATTGAAAGAAAACTATACACTTATGATGGTATTAAAGGTCGTAATGGTAGTATTTTTACTGGATATAATTACAAACATCGAAGGATTAAAGTAATAGCAAGTATTGACTTTAAGGATACTGAAGATTTTAGATATTTAATTGAAAAACTAAAAATGTTTTTATCAAGCGAGCATTTGAAACCTTTAATATTTTCAGATGAAAAAGACCTTATATTTGATGTTATTTATAATAATCTTAGAGTTAGTGAAGAATACCAAAATTCATTTGAAGTAGAAATTGAGTTTTATTCACCTTCATCATTTAAGAGAACAAAGCCTGTAGAATTAAAGTTTTCTAATAATAAAGGGACTGTTCAAAATGATAGCTTAGAATATAAGCTATATGAAATAAAGGGAACTATAACCGCTGATATAGTTGAGATTATAAATTTGTCTAAAGGTGTAAGGTTAAAACTTAAAGACTTAAACTCAACGGGATCTTTAGTTATAACTAGAGATGAAATCACTATAAATGGTGTAAATTCTATACAAAAATTAGATGAGTCAATATCTATTTGGAAGACTTTCCCACTAAAAAGAAAAGATGAAATAGAGATTAAAGGCTTATCTAACTTTTCATTTAAGATTGAGGGGTTAAGATTATGATTTATTTATACAATAATGAATTAGAAAAAATAAGTGTAATCGGTAAAGATGACCTTAGAGAATTTACAACAATTGAAGAATTAAACAGTCAATGGATAGTTGAAATAAGCTATCC
>JAUNAV010000039.1:3297-4852 GCA_030527425.1 Tissierellia bacterium | reverse complement strand
TGGTTTGAATATGGAGATAAGCTTTTAACAGTAGTTGCAGAAGAAAATCATTCTAATGTATTTACAGCCTTTATAGGACGTGGAAAAGGTGAAGAAACGGGTGATGGATTTAGTAGAAAAATTAAGTTTGATAATATTAATTGGTCAGTTGAAAATGGTAATCCAATAAATAAACCTGTTGGGCAAGATTATGTTGAGATTAAGGAAGCAACTAAGCTATATGGCTATCCTGATGGCAAGCCTAGAATAGCTGTTGTAGATTTTTCTGATGAAGATGATAGAGAGAATTTATTGAGATTGACCTATGAATATGCTCTTGAAAATTCACGACCTAAACTTCAATTAAAAGCAACTGCAGTAGATGATGAAAAGGTTGAACTTGGTGAAGTATGTGCAATAATCAGACCTAACTTAGATATTAGATATAAGACTAGAATATTTAAGGTTAAGACTGATAGATTATCAAATTTACAAGAATTTGAATTTGGTGACAAAATAGTTATATCAAGATCTGACAGAATTAGAGCAGAGCAAAAAATTAAAGAAAAAGAACTTCAAGAAATTGAATCTAGACTAGAACAAGCCTTAAAGAATATTGATATAGATTACCGAAACGAAGACGGTTACAACTATGACTTGAAAGCAGGCAACAAATACAATTTGCCAGCTGGATACTATTCATTTAATAAGCCTATTGATGAAAATCCAACAAAACTAGTTTATGTAGGTGCTGGAAAGGTTTTAATCTCAAATAAAAAAGGTACTGATGGTGCATGGATTTGGCAAACTGCAATTACAGGTGATGGAATTTCAGGTAGTGAAATTTTAACTCATTCAATCACAGCAAATAAACTTGCTTCTGATGTAGGTCAAGGACTTGACTTATCAAGTAATGAATACATTCAAAGTATAGTATCAAATAATAGTGATATTTCAGATGAAGTATATAAAAAGATTTCTGAATTAAATAACTTATTAGAAGATAAAATAAGCGAAAGTACTATAAATTCATTGCTTAAAGAAATCAACAATCAATTAAATGTAAATTCTACAAAAATTAATCAAAATGAAAATAGAATAGAAATTGAATTCGAGAGTATAAAAGCTGAAGTAGATAATAATAGGGCGGATTTGAATACTTTAACATCAACTATAACATCAGGGCAAGATGAAGACGGTAATTCATATACTGAATGGGGTTCAACAGGAGATGCTAAAGTAAGAGTTGGAGCAAATGGTATAGATATAATTTCAAACGACCAAGAAGTTATGAGTTTTAGAGACGGTGAAGCATACGCGAAGGCTTTATATGTTACTGAAACTATAGGTTTTGGAAATCATACGGCACAAAAATACGGAACTAAATATACTGTGTTTAGTTGGAATGGTGGTAAATAATGGCAACATTTATAGGAAGAATAGGAAGTCAATATCAATTAGTGTTAACTGTTGATACAAGTTCACAAAGCGTATCAAATAATACAAGTACTTTATCTTATAGTTTAAGAGTTGATAAATTATCTGGATACGGGTATTGGGCTAACGGTCAAAGTTA
>JAUNAV010000039.1:0-3197 GCA_030527425.1 Tissierellia bacterium | reverse complement strand
GACATTAGATGGATGCATGAGTTTAATCCAAATGTCAAAGAAGTAACTATTCAAGTAATTCTAAAAAGTTATAACGGTGCTCTTTTAACTCATACTGTATCAAAAAATACAAGTCTTAAACTAAAAGAAGAACCACCAATTATTAATTCTACTTTTGAAGTCAGGGGACAAAATCAAAACTTGTTAGGAGCGTCTAATTTAGCGGTTCAAAACATTCACTGGTTGAAGATACTAGATAACGTAACTGCAAATAACGGAGCAAGCGTAAGCAGGATTTCTGTTGAATTTGAAGGTAGGACACAAACTACAAGTAATGCAGAGTTTAAGATTAGAAAAGCTGGAGATTCAGGTGTATTTGTAAAAGCGACAGATTCGAGGGGTTTATCTTCTACTAAACAAATAGGGACAGTAAAATCAACCAAGTATCTACCGCCAAGCTTGTCAAATTATAAAGAGATAAGACTTGAAAATGGGGTTCCAAATCCATTGGGTACTACTGGAGCAATAATAGGTAATATAAAGACAACTACAGTTAATAACAGTTCAGGCAGAAATATTAATTCAGCATGGTGGAAAGTAGACTTCCAAGGAACTACTTACCAAAATTCAACGATAAACGCAACTAAGTCATTACCAATCGAAGAAAGTCAAAACTTTATTTTAGAATTTGGTGATAAATTCAAAAGCCTTAAAATTGCTGGATATATTCCAGTCGGTGAAGCACCTTTAGCACTTGCAATAAAGTCAATTGGTATTAATACCATTCCAGACGAAAATACAGGTGGTTTATATATTGGAGGTCAATTTAATGTAGATAGAAGTATTACATTTACAGACTCAAAAAACGTATGGGGCATTAGAACAACATCAGGTTATAGTATCGGCAATGGTCGTGGACTTTTATTAAATCCTGGCGGAGATATTGATGTCGTTGTGTTTAACGACGGAACCATTTGGCAGGTTGATAAAAGGGGCTATAGGATTAAAAAAATAGCGGGGTAAATTATGACTAATAGGATTGAAGAGATTCAAAAAATAATTGATGAAAATATTGAAGAAAAAGAAAAGACATTAAATAAATTATCATCTTATCAAAATGTAATTTTTGAAATAGATAAAAATATATTTGAACTTGAAGAAAAGAAAAAAGAAATCGAAAAAGAAATTGAAACTAAAAAGATTAATACATTTGATAACTTTATAAAGATTTATGAAAAAGGACTAGATTATTCAAAAAATGATTTAGTCTTTTTTAATGACAATTTATATTTAGTTTTAAAAAATCATAACTCAACAAACAATCCAGAGATTGATTTTGTGAATTTTGAAAAGATAAAAAAAAGGGGGTGAATGATGAATCAAGCACAAATTAATTTTCTAATAAATATCTTATATCCGTTAGTTGTATTTGGTATAGGTATTTTGGGAATGCTTGTATCATATAAAAAAGGTAAACAAGACTTAAAGAAAATGCAAAAAGAGCGAATATTAAAAGAGCATGAAATTGATACAACAATAAAAAATGCAAAAATAGCACTTGAACTTGCGACTAAAAATGCACAAAGGCTTGATAGAATTGAACCTAAACTTGTATTACAAGAAATTCAAAATAAATTAGTACTGAAAGCATTAGTTAATATGATGAAGTCTTTAAAAGAGCATGGCATCAACGGTAAAACAGATGAAAGTATAAGAGAAATAGAAAATTTTTTAATAAATAACTAAAAATAGCTGTATAAGGCTTTATTAGCTTATTTAACGGCTTTTACTTAAAAGACATACAAATATATGATTGAAGGTGCAAAAACGCCTTATGCTTTATTTCATAAGGTGTTTTTTATCCTATTTTATATAAAAAAATATAGGAGGTAAAAATGACTGTAATTAGATTTAATGCAGGTCATGGGAGAGGTAAAAAGTATAATAGGGGTGGAATTAAGTTTAATGAAGGTGACGAAAATTATAATTTCACAGGTTTATTGCTAGAAAAATTATCTTCTTATGATGTAGATGCAAAAGAATTAAGACATAGTAAAGGTAATGGTGAGTTTGAGAGAGATTGGGATACAATAAGAAATTGGGGTAGTGGTGCTGATTTATTTTATTCAGCACATTCAAACGCTTTTAATGGTCAAGCAACTGGAGTAGAGGTGTTTTTAAGTTATAAGTCAATTAAATATTATAACTTTGCAAAGGAACTAACAGAAGTTATATCTAAAACTTTAGGAATATACAATCGTGGAGTTAAATTTCAAAATAGAAATACAGGTTCATATGAAACTTATTCACAAGCAAATTCAAGTAAGAATGACTGGTTGAATGAATTGTATCTTAATAAAGCCAAATGCGTAGTACTTGTAGAACATTTCTTCCATGACAATATAAATGACACTAACAGTTATCTTAAAAATAGAGATAAGTTAGCTAATGAAATTGTTAAAGTAATTGCTAAACATTTCAATCTAAAATTGAGAAATAGTGTAAAAGAAAAAAATAATTCAAATAAAAATAATTTAGCTAAAGTAACAGTATCAGCACTTAATGTTAGAAAAGAACCTAACGATAAGTCAAAGATAGTGACAGTAGTTAAGAAAAACGAAGTGTATACTATAACGGATGTAAAAGGCAATTGGGGTAAGTTAAAATCGGGTACAGGTTGGATATATCTACCAATGACTGATTTTTCAAATTATCCCGTAGATTTAACTAATTCAATTGGTTTATATAAGTTTAAAACCGATACAAATATAAGATACAATCCGAGTACACGTTCAAATGTAAAGAGAGTTGCTATAAAAAATTCAATGGTATCAATTACAGAAATTAAAAACGGTTGGGCAAAGATATCTAATAAAGATGAATGGTTTTGGCTTAAATTAGCAACTCAAATAAAAGAATTTAATGTAGATTTAAAGACGGATACAAATATTAGAGAAAAAGCAAGTATTAATTCAAAGATAGTAGATAGATTTATAAAAGCAAAATCTACAAAAATAATAGAAATAAAAAATGGTTGGGGCTTAATTAATTCTAAAAAAGGTTGGATTTGGTTAGGACTTACAAGCTTAAAAAAATAATGAGAAATATATAAATATTTCATTATATATAAAAAAATATAAGGAGAAAATTATGGAAAATACATTATTAATAATATCAATAGCAGTTTTAATAGAAGCATTAGTGACTTATGCAAAAGA
>JAUNAV010000038.1 GCA_030527425.1 Tissierellia bacterium | reverse complement strand
CTTAGAATCTCTAAGATCAGTTTTTTAATTTTTTTAATATAAACATATTAAAAGCAGGCTTTAGCCTGCTTATTAATCATATTAATTATTTGTTGAAGCGTTGTCGCTTGTAGCATCAGATGCATTATCTGTTGTAGTAGCTGGTGTAGCTGCTTTGTCATCTGTAGCTTTATCAGTTGTTGTAGTTTTTGTTGTATCTTCAACTGATTCACTTGTAGTAGCTGGTGTAGTTATGCTTGCGCTATCAGCATCATTATTTGTGTTTGAGCCACATCCTGCAAGTGCTACTATTGAAAGTGCCATAGTTGCTGTTAAAAGTGTTTTTTTAAGTTTCATAATAATCCTTCCTTTTTCTTTCTTTAACTATTCACATAAGAGAATTATATCTCTTACTGATATCAGTGTATATTTTGAATTTGTAAAAACTTTGTCTAAGAATTTCATTATAAAATAAATTTTTTTGCATTCAAAACTAATATACAATAATCAATTAAACCATCTATGCTTAATTTTTATTTGCTATTTATATGATATTTTATCAGACTGATACAACTTAAGAATTAGATTTAATTTTTTAATTATAGTAAATTTAAACCCGCTTATAATAGGGTGTTTTTTAATGATTAATGGGTATTAATCTAATAAGAGGTGATATTATGAAAATACTCATTTGTGTTGATGGTTCAAAAGATTCTCATAGATCCTTAACTCAGATAAAAGACTTTGATATCTTAAAAGGAAATGACATTCATATCCTAAATGTTATAAGTGAAGAGAGATTATCTTCTAACAGAGCTTATAATAATTATTACACAAATCTACTTACAGAATACAATGTAGACGAATCCAATGAGTTACTCGATCAGAGTAAAAAAGTATTAGAAAATGAAAATTGCAAATCAATAACTACCAATTACTTAATAGGAAATCCATCCAAAGAAATTATCTCATATCAAAAAGATAATAATATTGATTTAATAATAATTGCTTCTCGTGGACTCGGAGCATTCTCTAGAACTTTATTGGGATCAGTTTCCAATAAAGTCTCGAATAATGCAACTTGTTCAGTACTTGTAGTAAAAGATCCTAATTCGAAAAAACATAAACATTAAAAAAGAGGGACTCCCTCTTTTTTTAGTCTAATTCAATTTTTCCTGTATATAATTCATAATATCTTCCACCTTTTTTAATAAGCTCATCATGACTTCCTCTTTCAATAATTTCACCATCATCCATTACCATTATTACATCTGAATTTCTGATTGTTGAGAGTCTATGGGCTATTACCAAGGTAGTTCTTCCAATCATTAAATTATCCATCGCTTCAGTTACAACTTTTTCAGTTTCTGAATCTATAGAACTTGTAGCTTCATCTAGTATGAGCATTGAAGGTTCAGCAACTGCTGCTCTTGCAATTGATATAAGTTGTGACTGTCCTTGTGAAAGTGATGAACCATTTCCTTCAATAAAAGTATTAAATCCATCAGGTAGTCTGTCTATAAAACTTTTAGCATTAGCTATTTTAGCTGCCACTTCAATTTCCTCATCTGTAGCATCAACTCTTGCATATCTTATATTATTTTTTATAGTATCAGAAAAAACTGAAGTATCTTGTAATACCATGCCAAAAGCTCGTCTTAGTGCTGATTTTTTAATATTAAAAACATCTATTCCATCAATATAAATTTTTCCGCTATCAATGTCGTAAAATCTAGTAATTAAATTTGTAATTGTAGTTTTTCCTGCTCCTGTAGAACCGACAAAAGCTATTTTTTGACCAGGTTTAGCATGAAAACTTATATTTTTTAATATAGGATTTTTACCATCATATGAAAAATTGACATTTTCAAATTTTATATCTCCGCTAAGTGGTTTAAGTTCATCTTCTCCATCATTACTTTTAACCCAAGCCCAACGTCCAGTAAGCTTATCAGTTTTAGAAATCTTTCCATTTTCTGAAACTCTGCATCGTACAAGATCTATCTTTCCTTTATCTTCTTCGCTTTCTAGATCTAGAATTTCAAATATTCTCTTTGCCCCTGCTAAAGCTTGTAAAATGACATTAGCTTGTTGAGCAATGGTTGCTATAGGTCTTTGAACTTGTCTACAATATGATAAAAATACAGCTAAGGTTCCGATTGTTAAAGATCCTGAAATAGTCATAACTGCACCTATTATACAAGTTACTGCATAGTCAATATTACTTAAATTATTTAAAATGGGCATAAGTCTTCCAGAATTTATTGTAGCTCTTGTTCCGGCTTGTCTTAAATTTTCATTGTTTTTATCATATTTTTTAATAGCTTCATTTTCGTAGTTAAATATTTTAACTACTTTTTGTCCTTGAAGCATCTCTTCAATAAATCCATTTAGATGTCCAAGTCTTTTTTGTTGAGTTGAATAATACTGAGCTGATTTAGTAATAAGCCCCTTTGTGAATACTAACATGATTATTAAAAATACAAAAGTTATTAAAAATAATCTTATATTCATATAGATCATCATAGCTACTAAACCAACAAATAAGAGAATTGATTGTATAATATTTGTCAAAGAATTACCCAAAGCTTGATCAATTATATCGACATCATTTGTAAATCTACTCATTATTTCGCCATGATTATTATGATCGAAAAAATCCAAAGGCAAATCTTGAATTTTTGTAAAGAGATTATCTCTTAAATTTCTAGTTACAGATTCTGCAATACGCACCATGATCCTAGCATATAAGACTGAAGTTACAACAGAAACTAAATAAATTAAAGATAATTTAATAATCATGGATAAAAGGCCTGAAATATCATTTTTTAATATATAATTGTCTATAATGGGTTGAATTAAAGCAACTCCAAAAATATTTGTAAGTGTCGATATGATTACGCAAAGTATGGTTATTATCATTAAAATCTTATATTCGAATACATACTTCAATAATCTAAATATACTTTTTGAAATACCTTGGGGTTTGTTATTATTTTTGTTCATCTTCTGCCCCCATTTCTTGCGCTTGATAGATATCTCTATAAGTTTCATTATTTTCATAAAGATAATCATGTGTTCCTATATCTTCTATGCGACCATCTTTCATCATTATAATTCTGTCGCAGTTTTTGATTGAATTAATTCTTTGAGCAATAATTATCGTAGTCATATCTTTAGAAAATTCTTTTAGCCCTTCTTTGATTTTACTATCTGTAGTAGTGTCAACTGCAGAAGTAGAATTATCCATTATAAGAATTTTTGGTTTCTTTAAGAGTGCTCTTGCTATACATAATCTTTGTTTCTGTCCACCAGAGACTCCACTACCACCCTGTCCAAGTACAGAGTCTAGCCCACCATCTCTTTTTTGAATAAATTCATCAGCACATGATATTTCACAAACTTTTTTTAATTCTTCATCTGTAGCATCTAATTTACCCCATTTTAAATTTTCTCTAATTGTTCCAGAGAATAAAGTGTTTTTTTGAAGCACAATGGCTACATCATTACGAAGATTTTCTAGATTATAGTCTTTTACATCTTTGCCAGAAACTTTTATTATGCCTTGACTGACATCATATAATCTTGGGATCAGCTGAACTAAAGTCGATTTTGATGAACCTGTCTCTCCTAGTATTCCAATTTGCTCACCACTTTTTATATGGAGATTGACACCACTTAATGCATAATTTTCACTATTTAAATCATATTTAAAAAATACATTTTCAAAATCAATGCTTCCATCTTCTACTTTAATGCTTTTATCATCTGAATCTTTCATTGAAGCAACATGTTTAAGAACCTTTGATATTCTTATAATAGATGCAGTTGAGCTCATAACTTGAATAAGCACCATACTCATCATAATAAGACTCATAAGTATTTGAGTAGAATAAGTTACAAAAGAAGTTAGTTCTCCTACTCCCATCTTACCTTGTATTATGTGATTTCCCCCAAACCATACAATTGCAACAATAGTTGCAAACATGATTAAATTTGAAAAAGGAAACATACTAGATAAAAGTCCAAATATACTATCTGCTAATTTAAACATTGCATTTGATTCATTTTTGAATTTCTTAATTTCACTGTCTTTTTTTACAAATGATTTTACCACTCTTATATTTTCAAGATTTTCCTCGACAGTTAAATTAATTCTATCAAATTGCGATCTAAATGTTGAAAATTGTGGAATCGCTATTTTAGCTATAAGATATATTGCAATTAGTAAAACAGGTAATGACACTAAAAACACCATAGAAAGAGATGCATTTATTCTTAATGTTAAAAATACTGCAACGATTAACATTATAGGTGATTTCATCATAAATCTTATCGTCATAAATACTGACATTATAATAGTTTGAATATCAGTTGTCATTCTTGTAATAAGAGAAGAAGTTGAAAATTCTTCTATATCTTCAAAAGCAAAAGTTTGAATTTTTTTGTATTGAATATTTCTTAAATTATAACCAAATCCAGCAGCAGAAATACCTGCATATTTTGTCGCTCTAGTTCCGCAAAACATGCATAATAGCGAAAGTATAATCATTATAATGCCATATTTTATTGTCAAATTAACATCTTTTAAAGCGATGGCATCGTCGACAATCTTAGCCATTATAAATGGCAGCATCAATTCTATAATTGTCTCAATCACTGTAGAAATCATAGAAATTTTTGCATCCTTTTTATACTTTCCAAATGCTGGAAGTAAGTATTTTAAATTTTCTCTAAATACTTTAATCGGATTCACATTACCCCTCCTATCTTTAAATTTTAAATAAATAAATCTTAAGTACGTATATAAAAAAATAAGCCTACTAAGGCCTAGAAAAATAATACTCTTATTTTAGAAATATGCAAGGTTTAAAAATAAGTAATATTTAATCTAGTTTAATTAATAAACTAGCGTAGTATAATAATATCATATAATAGAAGGAGTAAAAATGTTAGAATTTTTAAAAAAACAAGGAATAGATGAAAAATTATTAAAAGAAGTTGAAAAATTCAGACAAAATAATCCATCCAATTTAAACGATAGGATTGATGAAGTCGAATTTTTTTATTATGGAAAACAAGTTTGGCAAGAAGCTATCACTGCGATTCTTGCAGGAGAAAACTTACTTTTATCAGGCGCAAAAGCTACTGGAAAAAATGTTCTTGCATCAAATTTGTCAAAACTATTTCAAAGACCAAGTTGGAATATATCTTTTCATGTTAATACCGATTATAACTCTTTAATCGGTAGTGATACATTCAATCATGGAAAGATTGAATTTAGAGAAGGACCTATTTATAAATGCGCTAAGTATGGCGGTTTTGGTATACTAGATGAGATAAATATGGCTAAAAATGAGGCGGTGGCTGTTCTTCATGCCACTTTAGATCATAGAAGAATTATTGACATTCCCGGATATGAAAAAGTAAAACTTGATAAAAATACAAGATTTATAGCGACTATGAATTATGGCTATGTAGGAACTCGTGAATTAAATGAAGCATTAGCTAGTAGATTTATGGTAATAGACATGCCAAATATTACAACAGAAAATCTTAAAAAACTTATATTAACAAAGTATCCAACAATTAAAGATAAGTATCTTAAAGCTTTTGTAGATATTTTTGAATCTTTACAGAAAAAAAGTGAAAACTCTGAAATTTCAACAAAATCAGTTGATTTAAGAGGACTTGTAGGAGCAATCTCTATGATGAAACTGGGACTTAATCCTTATGATGCATTAAAGCTTTCAATGATAAATAAATGCTTTGATGAGTTTGAAAAAACAATAGTCATAGATACAGTTAAAACCAAAATGCCTACATTAATAACAGAGAGTGTTTTTGATGAGTGATATTAAAAAAATTAATGCCTACAATATAATATGGGATTTTGCAAAAAGATATGACTTCAAGCCCATCTCATATTCTGATAAAAACTACTACAAAAATATAATTTTAGGACTTATTTATCATGATTTTGATATGAATATGATTTTTTCTTTCTTGTCATATTTGAAAGACAATAATCCTTTTTTTGACGAATTAAAGTCTATCATTTTTCTATATCTAGCTGATATAAGCTATTTAATTCATTCTAAATACTCATTAACATTAAATGATTTTAAAAGAATTTATGCTAAGAAAAAAGTAGATGATTATAAATTTAGAAGTCCAAAAAATATATATCAGCAAGTAGAAAATATTTATTATAATAGATTTTTAAAGAAAGTTCCCAAAGAATCTTTTATGGTTATAAATTTCTATGATGAGTTATTTTATAAAGAAATATTTAAGACCAATGAAGTAATTGAGCACTTAAATAAGATATTTGAGAAATTCTTTAAATACGAAAAAAGCGAGCATGATAAAAGTATGCTTGACAAGATGATTAAAGAGAATAAGCCACAAAATTTTAAAGAAGATAAAGAATTTGATGATAATTTAATAATAGACCAATTTAGCATAGGCTCTGCGGAATTTACTTCTAATATTTATTTTGAGAAGAGGAAAAATAAGAAAGAGAAAAATATTGTCTTTATAGATGATGACATCAAAAAAGATTCACAAGAGAATTATATTGAAGAATTCTATGGACAAAGTTATGTATCTAAAGAAAAGATAAAGAAATTAGAAAATAAAATTTGTACTGGCATTCACAAAAACAAGAGATTATATTTTTCATCGGGAAAATATAAAGACAGTTTAAACGCCAAATTTTATGAAAAAACAAGAAAAAAACAAGTTAGGAAAAATAAAAAATATATAGATGATCACTTTCAAACAACCAATAGATCGATAAATGAATTAAAACAAGTAATTAAAAATTCAATTAAAAAAGATCTTGAAGAAAATGATAGCTTAAAAAATTTTGGTCTATTAAATTCAAATATAGTTTGGAAGGCCCTATACACCAATGACTCCAAAGTTTTTAATTCTAAACAAAAGGATACTGGCAAAAAATTTAAAGTTACTTTACTTTTAGATTCTTCTGCCAGTCAACACAAAAGACAAGAAATTGTCGCAAGCCAAGCTCATATTATAGCAAAAAGCATGGATCTATGTGATATCCCTATTAGGGTATACACCTTTCAAACTCTAAAAGACTTTACTATATTTACTAAGCTTAGAGATCTTTATGAAAAAGATAAAAATGATGGGATTATGAACTTTTATGCATCAGGATCAAATAGGGATGGGCTTTGCTTTAAAGCTATTAGAGAGATAATAAAACAAGATAGAGATCAATTAGACGATATTTTAATTATACTTTCAGATGGCAAACCTCATGATGAAAAAATAAGTATAAATACAAGATCTAATACTCCTAATAATTACACAGGAAAAAAAGCCGTTGAAGACAGTGCGAAAGAAATTAGAAATCTAAAACAAGATGGTGTGTCGGTACTGGGTGTTTTTACGGGAAAAGATGAAGATGTAAGTAATGCTAAATTAATATATGGTTCTAATTTTTGTCACATTAAAAATCTAGAAAATTTTTCAAAGATTGTATCTATCTTTATGAAAAATGAAATTTTGAAATAGAAAAAGATAGTCCTTCTTATAATAGATATTTTATTATTAGATCGTATTTACATGATTTTTCTATTTATCTTGATGTAAATATTTCTTCTGAATAATAAGTTATCAATATTTCAATAATTGTTATTTGGATTTAATTTGGGTAATCTTTTTAAATGTGAAGAGACTTTTTAATTTAGTTAAATTCATCCTTTCAATCATATTTTTTACAAGCCTTATTTTCATTTTCTTGAAGATATATTTCGGCATTAAAGTTTATTTTAAGTTCAATTGTATCATCGACTAATGTATAATTAGCTAATGATACAATTTTTTTGTTATTGTTTTTCATATTTATTTTGTATCAAAAAAGACGAGGATTTCAGTTTCCTCGTCTATTTTTTGGACTTTTGTAACAGCCTTTTTATCTTTTAAATTTATGATAGATTTTATTTACAGTCTTCATCACTTCAGGAATTCTTGCAAATAGAAGCGCTAATCCATAAAAACAAGCTGCTACTATTATAGATATTAATAGCGAAATTGTATTTGATAAATGAGATGATAAAAATCCATAATTTAATCTCGCAATAACACCCATTATCAAAGATATTGCAAGTATTTTACTTGATGAAATAGCGAGTCTTTTTAAATCGGATTGGCCAAATTTTTTTCTAAATGCATACATCATAATACAAGATCCTATAAAACAAGCTAGAGATGTCGAATAAGCAATCCCTGTAAATCCAAATAAATGAACAAATATTACATTAAAGAAAATATTTATTATCTGCTGGAATAATACAATTTTTACAGGTGTTTTAGAGTCTTCTGCTGCATAAAATGATCTATCTACTACATCTGATATAGATTGGAATAAAACATATGGAGCATAGGCAAATACAATTGATGCTGTAACTTTAACGGAATTTTCATCAAATGCTCCTCTTTTAAATACTAATTCTATAATAGGTGTGGACAAAGCCATTATTCCAATTACCGAAGGGACTACTAATATAAGCATTGATACCACGGATGAATTGATATGTCTTTTCATCTGTTTAATTTTTCCACTTGAAGCTAAATCACTTATAATTGGAAATATAGAAGTCGTTACAGATACAGTTATAACTCCGGTTATTATTCCAAGTAATTTCTTAGAATAATTTAATACAGAAATTTTATCATTTCCAAAATAGGCACTTGTCATTGCATTATCAACAAGTAAAGATAATTCTCCAGCAGCAACTGATACTATTATAGGCAGTGCTATCTTTAGCATTTCTTTAATATATTTATCTTTTAAATCGATCTTTAATCTGTGCTTATACCCCAATTTATGAGCAGTTTTAGGCATAAATATATATTGAAATGTATTTCCCAAGAGTGCTCCTATTGGCAATAAATAATAATTTTCTCTAATACCACTTAATACAATAAAAGTGATAATTATTAAATTCATTATAATTCCTGTAGTTACTGGAACAACGAAATTTCCCTTTAAATTTAAATATCCTCTAAACACCGCAGAATATAAATAAGCATATATTGCAAAAAGTAAGATCCTTGTAAATTTCACGGCAGTATCTAGAAGTTTAGGATTATTTTTTAAATCCGGTGATAAAATTAAGCAGAAATATTTGCCAAATATCATGCATACTACGATCATGATAGTACCAAAAACGAGCATTAAATTCATAAGATTTGATGTGAATTTTTCAGCTGCTAAGATTCCTTCTGCTTTTTTTGCTTTATTATATATTGGAATAAATCCTGTTGATATTCCAATTGCTATTATATTAATTGCTATTACAGGTATTGTATTAGCTACTATGTAAATACTGGCTATATCTCCTGTACCATAATAATAGCCCATGACCATTTCTCTGACAAATCCAAACATTTTAGACAATACAGTTACGATCATAAGCATTAGTGCTGTTTGTCCCATTATAATACCTCTCAATCTTTTAAAATGGAATCTAGTCTATTATATATTTAATAAGATTTTAAATCAAGAAAAAATCCTCCCGAATTGGGAAGATTAATTAATCTTTAAATATTCTTCTAGACACAGGTCATTTTCATACATTTCAATGGCATTTTCCACACCCACAAATCTAAAATGCCAACATAGAGGTTTATGACCTGTAATTTTTTGCTTATCTTCAGGATATCTTTCGATAAAGCCATATTTGTAAGAATTATTTTTAAGCCAATTGTACTCTTTTGTCTGTCTAAATTGGTCACTGTATTTATCGCCTTTAGTATATAAATCAAAAGCTAAGCCTGTTTGATGTTCGCTGTGTCCGGCTTGTTCACTGTCGACATCTTCTTTGTCAAATAACTTCTTTTCTAGATCATAGCTTCTTACATCACTTGCAATATTTATATTTAAATCATTTCTTTTCATGTCGCTAATCATTGCATTTAATGCGGACTTAGCCATGGGATCTACTTCTGGATTAAAATCATCAGGCATAGAATATTTATCATTTACAACTAAAATGCCCCCAATTACCTTTAATTCATTCGAATCTTCAAGCTTACTTAATCCAAAGTTTTTAACATAGTAGAATTGATCTTTGATTTTAACTTTTGCATAATTATTTTCTGATCCATAATATTGTAGATACTCATTTTCATCTACAGTTTGATACACTTTTGAATCCTCATCTGGCTTAAGATAGCAATCCATAGTTGTTTTAGTAATAATATAACCTACCAGTTGATCTGAAAATTCATTATTTTCAACTTTAAGTTCAGCATCTATGTTTAAATCCTCAAATCCTCTCTCACTGGCTACTGAAGTATATGTATTGCTTGTTGAAGTAAAATCTACATCTTCTCTAATAGAAGCTTGAGAAATTCTTTTATCTATAGGTTTTTCTATTACAATTTCATCATCTTTTGATCTTAAACCTAAAAATGCAAAAATAAGCGCCAAAACTCCTACCGCTTTTAAAATTCTTCTTTTTAAGATTTTCTTTTTTCTTTTCTTTTGTTGTCTTTTTAATTCTCTAATTCCGTAATTTGACATACAAAGCCTTTCTACAATGTTTTATAATTTCATTATACAGTATATCAAAAATTATTACTAGTGTTTTTTAATAATTTTTTAGGCTGACTTCTTGTATTTTCATTGGTCTTTTGAATACCATGTCAACCATATCATTGGTGTTTGTTCTAATTTTTGTAGTAAAAATTTTAATTTTAGTAAATTTTCCACTAGATTCAACTTTTTCTCTCAAAATATCTGAAGGATTAATTATATTTGCTTCATATTTTAGATGTTCTTTTATTTTTTCTTTGATAATCGGATAATGAGTACATCCTAAAATAATATTTTTTATTTTCTTATCATTTGCAATCTTTAAATAATTTTCTAGTGCATCATCTAATTGTTTAATATCTTTAAGTCCATCTTCGATCAATGGAACTAATTTTTGCGCACTTACCTCGTAAACTTTTCTTTTCTCATTGGATAATCTATTTTTATAAACATTGGACTTACAGGTCCTTTTAGTAGCTAAAACTAAAATGTCCCCATCACATTTTTGTGCCATTTCAATTGCTAAATCTATTATCGATATGAATTTATAATTGAAATTTTCATTAAGATGATCAATTGCGCTTGCGCATATAGTATTGCATGCAACTATGAAATAATCAATATTGTATCTTTCTAAAAATTTAACAATCTCTGTTGAATAATTCTTTATTTCATTAGCAGTCTTATCGCCATAGGGTAGTCTTTTCATATCTGCTAAATAATAATAATTATTTGAAATATCTTCAATTTGTTTTAAAGTGGACAAGCCACCAAGACCAGAATCAAAGATAGCTATGTTCATATGCTCACCTCATACATAAAAGGATAATTTAATTTTTCCATAGCTCTCTTTACTTCATCTTTGCTATTGTAAATAGCAAAAATACTAGCTCCACTTCCACTAAGAAGAACTTTCTTTGCACTTTTTTCTAATTCTTCTTTTATAAGTTTTAAATGTTTGAAATTTTCATACACTACATCTTCCATTACATTCTCAAACATAGAAATTGCAGAACTATCGTTATTTTGAAGTTTTTTTACTATGGTTTCATTATCTATGTGCCCATAATCTTTGAGTCTTTTATAAACGAAAACAGATGAAATCGGAGTAAGGTCATTTACAAGCAATATATTTAATTTTAATTTATTTTCAAATTCCTCTAGTTTTTCGCCTATACCTCTTGCTCTAGCAGCATTTTTACAAAAGAAAAAAGGAACATCTGCACCGATAGGTTTAGACAATTTCATCATTTCTTTTTTATCTAGATTCAAATTAAAAATTTTATTTAAAGCAATCATAGTATATGCTGCATTAGAACTGCCGCCAGCAAGACCTGCTGCAATTGGGATATTTTTTTTTATGTGGATATCAACTCCACCGATATCAAATCTGTCTTTTAATATTTTATGAGCTTTATATACTAAATTATTTTGATCTGTTTCAAGTTCTTTTATATTAGTAGTGATCTTAATATCCGATGTATCATTTTTTTCAATATAGATAGTATCATATAAATTAATTTTTGTCATTATACTATCAATTTCATGATAGCCATCTTCTCTTTTGTAAAGAGAATCTAATGTCAAATTGATTTTTGCAAAAGATTTAATTTCCATATTTTCTCCAAAAAAAATCGACCAAATGGCCGATTCACAAATTTTAGCAAATTTGAAGTTTTACAGTTGATGTGAGAATATCTGAATAACTGTAGGATACAGTTCTTTCTACATCAAAATCATTATTGATTTTTACTGTGAACACACTGGGGAAAGCGTCAATTATAACCCCGGTACTAGTAACTATTCTTTTTCTGCCTTTGTCAGCTTTTAAGATGACTTTTTTACCGATATTATTAGCAACTTGTGACTTAATATTCTCCATAGTTTCTTTATTCATCCCATCATCCTTCCATAATTTACTATTTTAAGTATAACAGATGATGAAAAAAAAGTCAAGAAAAAATATTATACAGTAGTCTACTCTATTTGTCAAATATTTTTAAAGAAAGATTTATAAGCTCTGTATGTCTCGTAAAAATCAGTTTTTGATAATAATTCAACTGGAGCATGCATCGATAACATTTGGGTTCCACAATCCACTACTTGCATACCATATTTTGCAAGTATATATGCTATTGTTCCTCCTCCACCTTGATCTGTTTTTCCTAATTCACCAACTTGCCAATTTACCTTATCTTTATTAAATGCATTTCTTACTTCATTTAAATATTCGCTATTTGCATCATTAGATCCACCTTTTCCACCAGATCCGGTATATTTTGCAATTGTTACACCATGTGAAACTAAAGCAGTGTTTGTAATTTCATATGCATCTTTGAAATTTGGATCATAAGCACATACTACATCTGCAGACAAAACTTTGGAATTTGACAATGATCTTTTAAATTTAAGATAATCAAATCCTTCTTTTTTATCTAACACTTCCATAACTGCATTTTCAAAAAATTGACTTTCCATGCCTGTATTTCCAGTTGATCCAATTTCTTCTTTATCCATAAATAAAGAAACCGTTGTTTTTTTAGGATTGTCTATTTTAAGTATTGCACTTAAAGATGCGAATGAACAAACTCTATCATCATGTCCATGAGCTGCAATCATAGATCTGTCAAATCCAACTTCTCTAGCATTTTGTGCTGGTACCGCTTCGATTTCAGCAATCAAGAAATCTTCTTCTTTTAGATTGTATTTTTCATTTATTAATTTTAATATATGTTTTTTAATCGGATTTTCTTTTTCTTCTTCTAGAGGTTTTGATCCAATTATAATATTTAATTGTTCAGCTTCAATTACTTCATAAGCCTTTTTTTGACTAAGATCTTTTGACAAATGAATCAAGAGTTCTGAAATATAAAAAACTGGTTCATCTTCATTATTTCCAATATTAATCTCTATCTTATTTCCATCTTTATCATATGCTACTCCACAAAGGGCAAGTGGCATATTTGTCCAATGATATTTCTTAACTCCGCCATAATAATGAGTTTTAAAATATGCCATTTCACCTTCTTCATACATTGGATTTGGCTTTAAATCAAGTCTAGGCGAATCGATATGGCTACCTACAATATTCATACCATTTTCTAGATCATCTTCTCCAATTACAAATAATGCCAAAGATTTATTGTGATTTATTTGATATAATTTATCTCCAGCTTTTATTTCTTCTTGTTCATTAAGATCTAAAAAACCATGATCTTTTGCTCTTCTAATAATTTCATCCGTAGCTAGTCTTTCTGTTTTTGCTTTGTCAAGAAAGTTCATATAGTCTTTTGATAAAGTCTCAAGTTCTTCTAACTGACTATCATCTAGTACTTTCCATGAGTTTTGTTTCTTGTATTCTAAGTCCATAATACCCTCCTAATTCGACTATACTACATATTTTTTATTTCTACATTTGTATTTGCCTTTTAATTTGGTATAATATGATTGATAAAAGGAGGCATATATGTCAATACAAGATAAAAAGAAAGAATCCATTGAAGTAACACGTGATACTTTAATAGGAGATCTTATAAAAATGAAACCTGAAAGCATAGATACTCTTTTAAGATTTGGCATGGGATGTATTGCTTGTCCAGCTTCATTAAATGAGACAATTGAAGAAGCTTGTATGGTTCATGGAATGGATCCTGAATTCCTTCTTGAAAGATTAAATCAATAGATTATAAAAAGTAATTTTAAAGGCGATGTCATTAAAAACTTTGACACCGCCTTTTTTTGTAAACATTTAGTATTTTATAGAGAAATATTTTTCTACATTATCCTGT
>JAUNAV010000037.1 GCA_030527425.1 Tissierellia bacterium | reverse complement strand
AATAATTTTTTTAAAGTTATTTAATTTTTTTAAAGTTAACTGAGAGATTGTTTTAAAACAATCTCTCTTTTCTTTTTTGTCAGTAAAGAGGTGAATATGAAAAAAATAACGACTTTTTTTGTTGGGATTTTAGCTTTAGTATTGATTTTTACAGGTTGTAAATCAAATGAAATAAATAAAGATACGAATGATAAAAGTAATACATCAATAGTATCTAATAAATCCAATAATGAGATAGAAAAAGATTTTGACTCTAAACCAAAAGACAAACCATATTTAATTGGAGATGCTCCTGATGAATATTCAATGAGTTTCGATTCATCAAGACTTTATACTATTAAAGAAAAAGAAGGCGATAATTACCCAGAAGATGGCGTTAAAGGGGTATATTTATCAGCGTATGGCGTTAATAATCCTGAAATTTTCCCTAAAGTTATGAATTTAATTGAAAATTCAGATCTAAATACCGTTGTAGTTGACGTAAAAGATGACTGGGGAAATGTCACTTGGGCATTTGATACAGATGATGAAAATATTAATTATGCGAAAACTGATACTGTTGATCCTAAAGGTTTTATAGAGGATATGCACAATAGAGGAATCTATGTAATCGGAAGAATCACAACATTTAAAGATTCAGTAATAACTGAAAAAAACCCAGAATGGGGATTTAAACAATCTGATGGTCAATTATGGAAAAATGCTCATGAAGAATCTTTTATGAATCCATTTTTGAAAGAAGTTTGGGATTATGATATAAAATTGGCTAAATTAGCAGCTGAAGCAGGAGTCGATGAGATCCAATTTGACTATGTGCGATTTGCTGAAGGATTTGAAACTTTTGGCGATGAGCTGG
This sequence comes from Tissierellia bacterium, assembly GCA_030527425.1. Classification (GTDB taxonomy): domain Bacteria; phylum Bacillota; class Clostridia; order Tissierellales; family Peptoniphilaceae; genus JAUNAV01. The sequence goes on along the minus strand of JAUNAV010000037.1, from coordinate 13,749 downwards.
AGTATTCAAGAGGAGAATTTGAAGATCTTGATATTCCAGAAGGCGATAAAAGAGTCAAAGCTATTACAGATTTTGTTAAGACAGCAAGAGAACAATTGTCAAATTATAATCTACCTGTAGGAATAGATGTTTTTGGATATGCAATGCAAGTTGGAAGAGCAGAAGGTATCGGACAAGACTTTTCAGAAATGGCCAATCAGACAGATGTCATGTGTTCTATGATATATCCATCACATTGGAGTGCTAATTCTTTTGACATTCCAAAACCTGATTTTGAACCATATAAATTAGTTTCAAGGTATCTTGAAGAAGAGCAAGCATTATTTAATAAATTGGATAATAAACCAAGATCTAGACCATGGATTCAAGACTTTACAGCAAGTTACATGGGAGAGGGAAATTATATGGAATATGGCCCAGAAGCAGTTCAAGCCCAGATAAATGCTATTTATGATGCAGGTCAAAGAGAATACTTGATTTGGAATGCGACTTGTGATTACACAGAAGGCGTAAAATATTAAAACTAAAAGATGCATTAGTTTATACTTTTGCATCTTTTAATATGTTTAAATGTATAATTTTATATATATTAGAAATAACTAATCACAATTAAAGATTTAGTGTGATAAATTTATTAATTCGATATACTAATAAAAAAATATATGCTATATTATACAAAAGGAGATATTATGAAACATAAAATATTGAACACTTTATAAATTTTAATAGCTATTATAGTAGCAATTGGTGTAATTACAGGATTGCCAGATTTATTTAGATACATTTACGAAATAATATTAAATCATCAACACTTAAGCTACGAAGTATTTGGAGACTTTTTAAAACACGTTTTAATGCTTGTGGTTGGACTAGAGCTTATGATAATGATATTAAATCATTCATATGAGTCAATACTTACACTCGTGCTTTTTGTAATTGCTAGAAAAATGTTAGTATATGCTGAAAGCATGAATGAAATTTTGATAGGAACTATTTCAATCGCTTTAATATTCTTCGTACTAAAATTCTTACTAAAAGATAATAAAATGCTTGCTAAATTGGATAATACTTTTTCGGCAGCTTTGCCTGTTGATAAAGTTAAGACTGAATTCGGTTTTGACCTTCCAACAGATATTTCTCACACCTTAGGGGGATTAATGTATGAATTAGCTAAAAGAGAAGGTATTAAAGAATTAAAGCAAGGGGTAACTATGACATATGGTAAATATAGATTTACACTAGTAGCTGTTACTGAAGGAACAATCGAAAGAATAAGAATAGATGATTAAATATTTATATAGTCTAAATAAAAAAGACCATTGCAATTATTTTTCTGCAATGATCTTTATTTTATAAACCCCTTTTTAATCTGTGATTGCGTCTATATTGTGAAGGAGTAGTTCCAACCTTCTTTTTAAAGACTTGGTTAAAATATGATTGTGAGTTAAAACCAACAATTGATGAGATCTCTTCCATTGAATGATTTGTAGTGATGAGAAGATTTTTTGTTATATCTATTCTCTTTAAAATCAAATATTCAATAGGTGTTACTCTATAAGCGAGTTTAAATTCACTTATTAAGTGGAATTTATTCATATATGCCATATTGGCAAGATCCTCAAGTCTTATATCTTCTGAGTAATTATTGTCCATGTAATTTTTAATATAATCGATTTGTCTATTTACTTTTCTTTCATGGCTAATTACAATCTCAGAATCATATAATCTTAGAATATTGATCATTAATATTGTAGCTATTGCATTTGTATAGCTTGTTGAATATTCATCATCTGAATTAAATTCTTTAAGAATTGACTCAAAATATTTTCTAAAGTCAACTTTTTGATCAGAATAAGTTTTTTTCAAAAAGTTTTTTTCTACCAAGTCAAATTCATTAACTTGTGATGAAATTGAGACTCCTTCAATACCAAAAGATATATATTCAAATGCATCTACATTTTTATCTGGATATTCTGTATGACCCACATTAGAATTTATAATAATAAAATCATCCTTGCCAACATCGAGTATTTCATCTTCAATTGTAAATTTACCTCTACCGTCAATTATATAGTAGAATTCTGTGAAAGGATGAAAGTGGATTCTTGAATTCCAATTTTTGTTGTATACAGATCTTTGAGCATATAATACTTTTAGACTTATTTCAGGAGAATCTTTTTTACTTATTGAGGAAAAATTGTCTTTAATATTATCCATAATACCATTCCTTCTCTAAATTTAATATATATTTTCCGACTTCCTATTGTTACTATACACCAAAAAAATGAGTTAACAAGGTAAAAACAATCAGTTATGGTTAATTTAATAAGTTATGAAACATAACTTTATAGATTCAAAAATATTCGTTATATTGAGTATGACAATATGTCTATTGTTTACTGCAATGGATATCATAAACATATAAATTATAGCAATTAAAACTAAAAATCTCTCATCCTATAATAAATTTAATAAATTTGTAAAAATTTCTATTTAAAAAACTATTGAAAAACTAGCTAAAAAATGTTGTTTTTTTGTAGTTAAGAAGTTTTTAACTTAAAGCTTTATTACAATCAAGAAGTATAATCAAATTAGGAGGTCGTTATGCAGGTAACTCTAAAAGAAATTTTCTTTACATTTTTAAAAATAAATGCAATAACTTTTGGTGGAGGTTATACAATTGCACCAGTAATATTAAATGAGTTTTGTGAAAAGAGAAAATTAATAAAAAAGAAAGACATGTTAGATATTATAGCAATTGCACAATCAGGCCCGGGCTCCCTAGCTATTTCAGTTTCATTTTTGACAGGTCTTAAAATAAAGGGAAAATCTGGAGCTATAATAGCAACTGTAGCAGGCATTATTCCTCCAATTATAATAATTTCTATTTTATATTTTTTCTATGAAAAATTTGCTCAAAATAGCCTAATACAAAGCATACTTAATATAATTAGTGGTGCAGTTACTGCCATCTTACTTTTATCTGTTTATGATCTATATAAGATAGCATCAAAGGATGACAAAAAATTTGTTACAATAATGGCCATATCGACTTTTCTAATTTCTGTAATATTTAACCAAATTTCAACTATTTTTATAATTATAGCCCTTATAATCCTTGGAATTGTATTGACTAATATAAGGAGAGAACATGTATCTTAATTTATTGATAGCATTTTTAAAAATTGGAATAACATCATTTGGTGGAGGATATGCAGCAATTCCCATAATTGAAGAAGTTATAGTAGAAAATTACAACTGGTTAAATATTAATGAAATGACCGATCTTATTTCTTTATCACAAATGACACCAGGACCAATTGCCTTAAATGCCGCAAGCTTTGTCGGTATGAAATTATTATTTATACCAGGAGCGATAATTGCATCAATAGCAACTGTAATACCACAAAGTATAATGATGTTTGTAATTGGAAAGTTGAAATTTGGAGGAAAAAAAGATATTAAATTTTTTGATCACGCTTTATATGCTTTAAGACCTGGGGTATTGGGATTAATTCTAGTTAGCGTTATTTCGATGTTTAAGGCTTCAATATTTGATGGAGAAAATATTTATTTGAAAGGTATTTGTGGATTTATTGTTGCATTTTATTTATATAAAAAGAATGTGTCAATCATTAAAATAGTTGGAATTTCAGCTCTTATTGGACTTTTATTACATTTAATTATCTCTTGACTTTTTTAAATTAGGTAAGTATAATTGAATTGAAGGTAATGAGAATAAATATCAATATCACATACGCGTATTAGCCTTAAATAATGAAAGGAGTACTTAAATGTCAAAAGTAGCAGTAGTTTATTGGTCAGGAACTGGAAATACAGAAAAAATGGCAGAAGCCATAGTAGACCAATTAAAAACAAAAGAAGTTGAAGTTGATTTATTACAAGCATCAGAATTTGATAAAAGCAAAGTAAATGATTACGATGGTTTCGCATTTGGATGCCCAGCGATGGGATCAGAAGAATTAGAAGATAGTGAATTTGAACCAATGTTTGAAGATGTAGAAAATGAATTATCTTCAAAACCTACTATGATCTTCGGCTCATATGAATGGGCGGATGGAGAATGGATTGAAACATGGCAAGAACGCTGTGAAGATGATGGAATTAATCTCGTTGACGATGGCGTTAAAGCATATGATGATCCAGATGATGAAGCTTTAGAAAAAGTAAGAAATGTAGCAGATAAATTAGCTGAAGCTTTATAAAAATATTAATAGAGGCTCATTTATATGGGCTTCTATTAAAATACATATTAATTTCAAAAATTTTTATCATATCTTTGATAACAAGTATCAATATCATAAAATATCATAAAAGGAGGAAATATGCTAGAAAAAAGTATCATTACATATGCTGCACTAACTCTTTCAAAACAAAAAAGTGCAAGCCTTTTTACTCAAAACATAGACGAAATAGACATTGAAAAAGAAATTAGAAACTCAAATAAAATTTTAAATCCCAAAAATGTTTATATAACAATTCTTAAAAAAGATAATAATAGAGCTTTAATCTATGTCTACAGAAAAGACTTAGTTTTTAATGATTTAAATAAGAAAGATGCAAAAGCATATCTTACTAAACTAGGCTATGATACCACAGAAATTAAAAAATGTATCGAAAAGTTAAAAAATAGAGTTAGTTTTAAAATTTTTCCCCATGAAATAGGTTTCTTTTTGGGATATCCATGTGAAGATGTTTTGGGTTTTATTGAAAATAAAGGCTGTAATTTTAAATATTGTGGCTATTGGAAAGTCTATGGTAATTGTAATGCTTGCATACAAAAATTTAATAGATTTAATAAAATAAGAAGAAGCTATGAAATTTTACATTTAAGAGGAAAAAGTTTGGAAAGGTTGTGTATAGCATGAGAAGTATTTGTAGAAGATCTTATCTTAAATTTTTAGAATCGACTAGATTTCAAAATAAATGTAATTCTTCTATGCCCTTATCTTTTAGCGATTTTAATATCGAAGATATGAATATTAAAATTAAACAGGCTGCTTTAAACTTAGACTATATCTCAGATATAAAAGTAAATGACTACATAAAATCTGTTTACAATAACCTTGAATACTACAGCTTAAATTCAATTAGACCTGAAAAAATAAATAGCATAAAATTATCAACTAAATTATTTGATGCAGGTATTTCAGATTTAAAACAACTATTCAAAAAGATAAGTCAATTTTCAAATATAGAACAAGCGGAGATAAGCATAGAATCTGATATAAGATTTTATAATAATAACAATATTAGAAAACTTAAAGAACTTGGAGTAAATCGACTTTCTATTTTAATTTATACTTTTGATAATGAAAATAGAAAGCTATTAGGGCTTAAAGGCGATGGAAAAAGCATTCAAAAAATAATAAGAAATCTCATATCAGAAGGTTTTAGGAATATCAATATTCAATTAATGTATGATTTCAATGGTCAAAAGATAGAGACCTTGCAAAGAGATATGAATATTATATCTAATTTGGATATATCAGGTTTTAAATTGATTAAAAGTGAAAATGGTAAAAATTCAATAGAAAATTTCGCCATCGTCACAAAACTTGCAAGAGAAGTTTGTTATGAATATCAAAGCTTAGATTCTATGGTGAGAGCATGTAGGGACAAAGACATTTATAATAATTGCATAAAATGTAATCAAAATATACTGCCATTAGGTCATGGAACTTTAGGTTGTATTAATAAAATGAGAATTGAAAATTGGTCTAATGAAAAAGAAAATAAGATAGTCGTTCGAAAAATCAGATGTAATTGCATGAAAGATCTTTGTAGTATTGAATCTGATGTTAATAAATTAAATATATCATTGAGCAAGTATGATAATTTAGAAAAAATTAATCAGTTAGTAAAAGAATTAATAAATGAAGATTTTTTAGTAGAAGTAGATGAAAAATTAAGTTTTACAGATAAAGGCATATATTGGGCAGATAAAATAGAAGAACAATTTAAAGAAGCTATTTTAGCATATAAGTAGGTATTTTTAAGAGAGTGTAGGCTCTCTTTTTTTGTGCATATTATTAAAGACTATAGAGCTTGTATTAACTATGTACATATTGATCTATTGTAAATTAGGGTTTAAATTGCAATGAAAAAATTAATAAAAAATATATTTAAAATAATGAAATCATACAATACAAAAGCTAAATCAAATAAGCTATAAAATATATATAGTTAAAATTAGAAATTTATAAATAATACAGGAATGTAATTAAAATAATATAAAAGAAAATAAATTAACAAATATATATTAAAAAAAGCTTGACAAAAATCAAGATTCGTTTATAATAAATTTAAGCTGATGGATAAATTGCTGTTATAACACATGACAATTTTCATATTATTAGCTTTCTAAAAAACTAACCGAAAAAACTGACAAAGGAGGAAAAATGAAAGAAAACCACTTACCTAAAAATAAAAATATAGGTAAAAAATTAAACAAAATAGTTTTAGGTTCAGCAATTGGTGTTTTATCTTTTTCACAAACAGCAATGGCTCAGGAAGAAAATCAAAATGTTGAACCTGTAGTTGATTCGATTAGTAGTGCACAAAGTACAGAAGAATTGGTTGAATCACTTTTAGAGGAATCATCTAATAAACTTGATTTATCTAATGAAACAGAAGGATCACAAAATGAGGAAATTGAACCAACACAAAATGAGGATGAAATTTCTAATGATGCTAGTTCTAATAGAGATCATGAAGTAGATGAAGTTGAAGAAGTTGATGAAAAAATAAGCTTAACTTTAAATGATCCTTACAAAGAAGGAGAAACTTATATACTTTCAGGACAATCTAATGCTAGTAGCGTTTATATATCATATGATGATAAAAATGTTGAAGTTCAAGTGAAAAATGGAGTTTTTACTTATGCAATTGATGCACAAAAAACTACCGAAATAAAAGTGATTGCTAATTTAGAACAACAACAAAAAATTGAAACTACAAGTATTATTGTAGAGAAAGAAAATTCGGATGATAATGTTACTGAAGATATAAAAAATGAAAATATATCAAATGATGATGTTGTTAACGAAATAGACTCTGAAGAATTTGTAAATACTGAAAATTCTAATCAAATTAATAATTTTAATTCAACTTATTCGCAAAATGGTCAAATAAGTGGAATAACAAAAGAAAATGCCCAAATAAATGTCTACAACCAAGCTGGTAATTTAATAAAAACAGTATATGCTAATGATTTGGGTATGTTTTTTGTGAAAGATGAAGCACTTAAAAATCTTGAATTAAACTTGTTAGCAACTGATGAAACTGGCTTAAATAATTATCCACTCGAAATTATAGAAGACTCAGCAAAAGCAAAAACAAGAAAGAAAAGAGCAGTTGAGGAAGAAGTTAACAAAATTGAAAAAAAACCAGTACAAATGCCTATACTTCAAACAGCATATAAGGATGATCAAGTCTTAACTGGTTATACTGATAATAATGCAACAGTTTATTATAGCATTAATGATGGTGAATTCTTGGCAACAACTGCAAATGAAGAAGGTCTATTTACAATTAATTTAGTAAAACCACTCGAAATCAGTGATAGAATAGAATTATATGCAATTGTTAAAGATAAACAAGTTCCAAAAAGTAAAACTGCTGTTAATATTGTAGGAAATAATAGAGTTAATGAAGGAAATGCGGTTGATACTTACACATTTAGAACTGATATGACAGTCTATAATGGTGGATCAAACAAAGATGAAAATGGAAAATACTTAGAATTGGGGCTTTCTACAGCTTCTAGACTATTTCCAAGACATACAACACATAAATATTCAAAGATGTTTTATAGAGTAAGCGGAGAGCTTGCTGAACATATAACACTTGTTACTAATTATGGCTATTCTGCAGTAAAACCAGATGGTGTTGGACGTTCAGAGATCAATGAAGTAAAAAAAGATGAAGAATTATCAAATAATTCTGAAATAATTTATAGCTCACCTCTTTTAGCTAGCTCTAGAACAGATGTTATAAAGAATTATCCTAATACTGGATGGATTTTAGGTGAAAATACTGATAGAAAAATTGGGGTTATCAAATTCTACTTTGATGATTCAGTAACTGAAGCAATGCTTAAAGAAGGCCTTCATGTTGAAACTTGGGCAAAGGATCAGCATGGTAATCTTTTAAAAGAATTTTCTAATAATATAACAATTAGAGATATTGCTCTTGATGCAAACGAAGAAGAAGTAGAAGAAGTAATAGATGAAAATTTAGATTTTTCTAATGATTCAAAATTTCGTTCACGTGCTATATTAAGTTATTTGAAAGCGCCAAGTATTAATAATACTTCATATGATAGCAAGAATAATCTTATTAAATTTAGCTATCTTTTAAGTAAAAATGCATTACTATCAAGGATAGAAGATGATGAGAGTGCAAAACTTTTAATCAGTGTTGATGATAGAATTTATGACAAAGTCAAAAGAATTTCTATAACAAGCTCTTCAGTTAATAAAACTGATAATTCAGAAGAAATAGAGCGTATACTAAGTAGCAATTCATATGATTTTAAAAGAGTTACTCTAGAAAATGGAAAAAAATATCTTGTCATTGATAATGCCTACGATATCATAGGAAGAGGATTGGGATTAACATTTGGAAACTGGGAAGAAGAAATTGTACTTGAATTAAGCGAGCCATTAAATGACATTATTGATGGATCCGAAGTTTTCCTAGATGTAAATGCTCAACTTAGAGATTGGTCAAAGCACTCTAAAAAAATTAGAGAGGATATCAATAAAGGCCATATTAACGATATTTGGGTCGATGGGAATACCAGAAATGAATATAAAGCCCTTGCAAATAAGTGGATAGAAGATAAAATTAATAATTTTGTTGACTCAAATTTCGAGCTTAAAGGGCAAAGACCAGATGACAATGCAAGTGCAGATGACTGGCTTATCTATGCAGCACAAAATCCAAAACTTGATATCATAGAAAAAGCTAGAGAAGTTGCTAATAAACTTTCACCAAGTGCAAGGCGTAGAAGATTTAATGATCATTTAGATGCTCTAGTTCAACTAAATAATTGGTTAGGCATAAATGATTACGGACAAGTTATAAAAAACACGAGTGTAAGTTCAGGATTTTCTGTAAGGGATACTGATCAAGATGGCTTAGTTGATGATTATGAAGTTCAAGAAGGTCTTAATACTTCATTTATGAATAAAGATTCTGATGGAGATGGAATTTCTGATAGAGATGAACTTTTACAAGGAACCGATCCAGTAGTTCCTCCATATAATTGGTTTGATCAAAATGATGAATTCATTGAATTAATCGATGAAAACACTACAGAAATAACAGGAAAAATTGGAAATTATTCACCAACCCTGATAAAAGAAGGAAAAGTGTATTCAAGAACTGTTCAATTATGGAAAGTAAATGATGGCGAAGAACCTCAAATGATTGCTGAAACTCAATCAAATGAAGATAAATTTGGAACTTTCGAAATAAAGATCGGTGAAGGATCTTTAAAAGCTGGCGACAAAATTGAAGTAAGAATTTATACTGAATCGATAGAAGAAAGTTTTCAAGAAGGTCAAACCTCTATACAATCTTCTACCCTAATAAAACAAAAAGGATATGAAAAACCAGAAGTAAGCTCCATTAGAGTAGTTGGTGAAGCTGAAAAGGCACCAGAACCTGAATTTGATCCTGAAAATATTGAAACAATAAATATTACTAAAAATCCTGATAATACTGATTATGTAGTTGGAGATAATCTTGATCTAACAGGTATGATCATAGAACTTACAGATACCAATGGTACTACACATGAAGTCACTGTAGAAACTCCTAATGGAGGGGAATTATTAGAACTTGGTTTAAATGTAAATCCAAGCTCAGATGAGGCCCTAACAGCAGAAAATACATCTGTAGTAGTTTCAAAGGGTGTAGAAGGATCACCAGATTATAAATCAGATTCATTCAATATAAACGTGAAAGAAAAACCAGAGTTGTCTAATGTTATAGCGAAAAATGATGGAGAAAATACAACAGTAGAAGTAGAAGGCGAAGCTGGTAGTCATGTAGTAGTAACTAAAGATGGAGAAATAGTTGGCGAAGGTGACATAACTGAAGAAGGTACAGTTACAATAACCTTAGATCCAGAAAAAGAAGTCAACATAGGAGACAAATTAGTAGTAACTCCAACAAAAGATGAAATTACAGGCGAAGCTAAAGAAGTAGTAGTTCAAGATGCTGAAAGCCCAGAAGCTCCAGTAGATGTAGTATCAAAAAATAATGGAGAAAATCCAGAAACAACAACAGTAACAGGAAAGGGCGAAGCAGGCACAACAGTAATCATAACCGATGAAACAGGCGAAGAAGAGCTTGGCCGAGGCACAGTAGATCCTGATGGAAACTTCACAGTAGATATTCCACTTCAAGAAGTAGGAACAAATCTTCAAGTAAAACTAGTAGATGATTCTAATAATGAAAGTGTTCCAACTAGCACAACTGTTTTTGAAGACAAGAATAATAACGGAATAAATGATGAAGATGAGAAGCCAGAAATTGACGAAGTTACTGCTTCTAGTGACGGTAATACAACAACTATTAATGTAAAAGCAGATCCTGATACTGATATTATTATTAAAAATGAAGATGGCGTAGTTGTTGGAGAAGGAAAAACTGATGAAAATGGAGAATTAACATTAGAGATTGAATCTTCTGAAGAAAACAAAACAAATCCAGGAAATAGATTAACTGTAGAGCCAAGAAAAGATGGCATATCAGGGGATGCAAAAGAAATTGAAATATCAGACAATACTACACCTGAAACAGAAGAGCCAGTTATTAATAAACTAGATACACCAATAGCTATACAAATTCCATCAACACAAAGAGATGAAAATGGAGCTGTAATTGCAAAAGTTCAAGTTAAAGGTGTAGAAGAAAATGCCAGAGTAGACATCATAGACATTGAAGGCAATGTAATCGCTAGCGGACAAGTTGTTCAAGGAAATTCACAAATAGAATTAGTTGCAAAAGATGGAAAATCTTTCAATAATGGTGAAAGATACAAAGTAATTCAATCTAAAGAAGGCTATGAAGATTCTGAACCAGCATTTGTAACAATTGATAAACTTGGTCCAAGCTTAGATGTCAATGACACTTTAGTTGCTACAGTTGGAGAAGAGGTAAGTTTAACTGTCAAAACTGATGGTGAATTATTAGTTGATCAAAGTGTAAATCTTCCAGATTGGCTAACTTATGATAAAGAAAAAGGTGTATTAGTAGGAACTCCTGAAGAAGAATTAGATGAAACTACAGTAACTTTAAGAGCAAAAGACGAGTTTGGAAATATAACTACAAAACAATTTACTATTAAAGTAATTGAAGATTCGGAAATAGATCAACCTGAACAACCAACAGAAAAAGAAGAGACAAGAACTCCTGTTATAATAATTAACGAGATAAATGGTGATGATCCTAATATAGAAGGGGATCAATCTAACTGGAGATTAGTTGGTGTTACAGAACCAAACGCAATTGTAAAGATATATAAATCCGAACAAGATATTGAAAATGATGAACCTTATGATGAAGTTGTTGCAGATAATGAGGGTAAATTCGAGTTAAGCCCAGATCCTGAATCATTTACTGATAAAGATGAAATATTAATTATTGCTCAAGCAGAAGATAAACTACCTTCTGAAAAGAAAGAATCTGTAAAAGTAGATAGAAGTCAATTAGAAAAGCAAATAGAATTAGCTAGAGAACAATTAGTAGATGAAAATAGAGACTTAGAAGGTTATGTAGATCTTTATGAAGATGTTCTTACTGCTGAAAGCATAAGGGATGAAGCTGGGTCAACTCAAAAAGAAATTGACGATGCTGCTAATAGTTTAAAGGCTAAATTAGAAAAAATAAATGAAGAGATTGCTAAAAGAGATAATAAAACTCAGACACCACAAGCAAGTGTTAAAGTTGTAGCAGATGATCCATATACTACAGAAAATGAATCAAAAACAACTGTTGAGGGAGATACAGAAGCTAATGCAGTTGTGACAGTTACACTTCCAAATGGACAGCAAATAACTGGAGAAGCTGATGAAAATGGTCATTTTGTAATTGAACTAGATGGTGACTTAAGAAATGGAACTGAACTAAATATAGTTTCTAAAGTTGATGGTAAGAATGTTTCAGATTCCATAACTGTAGAAGTAGAAACTAATAAAGATGAGCTTTCTAAGATAGTCGGTATTGTAGATAATTATGTAGATCCAGATAATATAGCTGATTACGTTAATAATGATGATGATCTTGAAATATTTGAAAATCTTTTAGAGAAATATGATCAAGCAAAAGACATTATTAGTGAAAATGGTCTAAATAAAGATGCAAGCCAATCTGAAATAGATAAAGTAGCTAGAGAACTCAAAGAAGCATTAGATCAACTTAAAGATAATTTGAGTGAGAAATTGAATGAAGAACTTCAAAATGCAATTGATATAAGAGATTTCGATTATAACTATGAAAATTCTGATTATGAGAATAAACGTCAATTTGATAATGCAATAGATAATGCAGTAAAGACTATAGCTAATCCTGATTCTTCTATAGAAGATATTCAAAAAGCAAGAAAAGAACTTCAAGAAGCTTTAGAAAATCTAAATGGATATGATAATGTAGATAAAACAGAGTTAGAAGAAGAGATCAACAAAACAAATAATGAACTCTCAGAAAACCTATATAACTACGAAAATGCAGATCCAGAAAGAAAAACAGAATTTGATAAAGCATTAGAAGAAGCAAATAGAGTGCTATCAAATGACAAAGCAACTCAAGAAGAAGTAGATGAAGCTACAAGAAAACTTGAAGAAGCAAGAGAAAATCTAAATGGATATGAGAATGTAGATAAAACAGAGTTAGAAGAAGAGATCAACAAAACAAATAATGAACTCTCAGAAAACCTATATAACTACGAAAATGCAGATCCAGAAAGAAAAACAGAATTTGATAAAGCATTAGAAGAAGCAAATAAAGTATTGGCTAATGAAAAATCAAGTCAAGAAGAAGTAGACTCAGCAAAAGAAAGACTCAAAGAAGCAAGAGAAAATCTAAATGGATATGAAAAAGTAGATAAAACAGAGTTAGAAGAAGAGATCAACAAAACAAATAATGAACTCTCAGAAAACCTATATAACTACGAAAATGCAGATCCAGAAAGAAAAACAGAATTTGATAAAGCATTAGAAGAAGCAAATAAAGTATTGGCTAATGAAAAATCAAGTCAAGAAGAAGTAGACTCAGCGAAAGAAAGACTCAAAGAAGCTAGAGAAAATCTAAATGGATATGAAAAAGTAGATAAAACAAAATTGGATGAAGCAATAAATAAAGCAAATGAAGAAATAGCAGAAAATCCATACAACTACGAAAATTCAGATCCAGAAAAGAAAGAAGCATTTGATAAAGCATTAGAAGAAGCAAATAAAGTGCTATCAAATGACAAAGCAACTCAAGAAGAAGTAGATGAAGCTACAAGAAAACTTGAAGAAGCTAGAGAAAATCTAAATGGTGGACAAGAGCCTTCAGAAGAAATTGTTGATAAATCTGGCTTAGAAGATGCAATCAAAGAAGCAGAAGACAAGAAAAATACAGACGACTACAAAGAAGCTGATCAAGATAAGAAAGATGAATTCGACAAGAAACTTGAAGAAGCAAAAGAAATTCTAGAAAAAGAAGATGCAACTC
>JAUNAV010000036.1 GCA_030527425.1 Tissierellia bacterium | reverse complement strand
ATATGAATCATCAAGTAATTTTAATTGATCTCTAATTTCTTGAGTTATAATATCTGTAGCTTTGTGAGCTGCCATTGGGCCTGGTCTTTCCATATTTGTTCCTTCTTTAATTGTGACATTTATTTTTATTAAAATATCACCAAAATCTGGAGAGCCGGCTCTATCAAATAGCATATTTCTATCCATTTCACCTTCAGATGAACCAAATTCTCCTATTTGAACTCCTCTTTCATCCGTTCCAGTGACAACAATTACAGCGCCATCTACTATTCTAGTAATTCCAGAACCTATTTCGCCTTCCTTTTTGACAGCAATAGGTTGAACATCCATTATAGTATTAGAATATTCTGAATATCTATCTTTTGTTATGATATCAACCTTTAAGTCCACTACTAAATTTTCGCTGTCAATAGCTTTTTTGATAGAATCTTCATTGATATATAAAGTTTTTCCATCAAATTTAGTCTCATCAGATAATTTAACCTCGTCAACTTTTACATATTCTCTTTTTAAAGTCTTAATTTTTGCTTTTTTATCAGATTTTTCATCCTCAATTTCTTCTTCAACCGCATTAAGCGGACTTTCTTGTGCATAATCGGGGATGTTTGATTGATTTGAAAATGCATTTAATGGAAATTCAAGATCAATATCCTTACCTTCACCAATATGAATTTTTACCATTGAGGAAGCAAGATTATTAGACTGAACTTTATTTGAAACTTGTGGTTTAACCTTCTTAACTTCTTCTTTTTCGCTAGAGCTTAAATCTTTTTTATCTTCTTCCTTCTTTATTTCTTGAATATTATCGACCAATGCTGGTGTCAAAGCAGTAAGTCCTTCAGAAGTTTCCTTTAATGTAGCTCCTAATACATTACCAATTTTTAATGTATCCGATGGAATTTCTAATAATCCCATATCTACCATCTCATCAAAGAGCATTGGATCTTCTAAATCTCCAGCATCTATTACTTTGCCTTTTTCTGTTCTACAGCATAATACGGCGTCTTTATCAATGTATTTTAGCGCATTTTCTTGACTCATTGACATAAATTTTCTCCTTACTTTAACTTTCTAATTCTATCCATGTTTAAAGCATCAAGTATATGATCTGTTGCATGGTGAATTTTCATATTGATCTTTGATGTATTTTCTACGACTGTATTTGTACAATCACTACAATGTCCTATGAGAATATTTTCGGCGCCTTGTTTCATTAGAGAAAGAACTTTTCCCGCTTGTCCTGGTCAGACACCTGGATCCTTACATTTATAAGCACCTTTTTTCATCTCAACTGCATTTTTGCAGATCTCATAGGCAATTACATCAGCTCCCATTAGATTTGCAATATGATATAATCTTTCTTTTGATGGACCACATGCACATTTAATGATGCCAGTTTTAGTATTTTCTTTTTCAACTGACACACTAGCTAAAATGCCACCTGACGTTTTTGAAACAGCTTCTTTATTTAGCATTGTATGACCAGTATATGGCCCTCCAATAACTATTTCAGAAGTGTCTTCTTTAACTCCACCAAATTCTTCTATTATATCTTCAAACAAAGTTCCAATTGGATATTTCTTACAGACAACTTCTTCTTTTTCTAAATTGTTGAAATTTCCAGCTACAGTGATATATTTATCAATTAAAGGTTTATGATATTTTTTTGCCTCATATATTGAAAAACATGTCTCAGAATTTATGACTATAGCATTAGCAGCATCTGGTAGTTTATCTACATCCAACTTTTTGTTTAAAACATCCCTAATTAATGCTCTCTCTTCTCCTACAGGATATAAATTCCTTAAAGGAAAGACTCTGATATCCTTAATATTCTTTTCTTTTAAAACAGAAGTTACCTTCTTTATCTCTTTTTTATGGATGAATTTCATACCAATAAATGCAATCTTCGCATTTACGCTATCTTTTATAACACTAATAGCTGAGATAAATTCTTCAGGGTTTTGTTCAATCTGTAAAAGATTATGACTTAAAATAGGTTCACATTCAGATGCGTTAATTAAAAGATAACCCTTATTTTTCAAATCGTTTTTTAATTTAATATAGGTTGGAAAACCAGCACCACCCATTCCGACTATTCCAGCTTCTCTTACAGTCTCCCACAAACTACCTTTCTTATTAATGGGAATAAAATCCATATTTCTATCAGTCTGATTAATAATAATTTTTTTATCATCGACATATTCAACAATTCCATTAACCGATGAATAAATCGGCACAGAAAGTGCATCTTCAATCTCTTTAGCAATCTTTTGTCCTCTTTTAACCTTATCATTCTTTTTTACAATCGGTATTGGAATTTTCCCTATGCCCATATTTAGGTTAATTTTAATCATAGTCAGCTCCCACTTAATTTATAAAAATTTATTTTAATATTAGAATTTTTTATTATCATCTCACCACCTTGTTGACTTTATTTTAACATTAAAATTTCTCTTTCGCAAGTGAAAACTTTAACAATCGATATCTTTATGTGAAATTAATAATATAAGTTTATATATTTTATTTATTTTAAATATATAGTTTTAATCTTCCTTATTTATCTGATTTGTTTTTAATAATTTATTATATGATTTTTTTAATAAGATTTATTAATAAGTATATTTATTTAAATAATGCCAGTTTTATGTATATTTATATAATATATTCTTTTAATTCTATCTTTTATTTAATAATCAAAACTTTTATTTTATTTAAATATTAAAGATTAATAAATTTTAAGGCTAAATTATATTTTAAGTTGTTTTATCTATAAAATTTAAAAAGGAGTGCTTTCGCACTCCCTAAAATATATTTTTATAAAATACACTTAATTAAAATTAGATATATCCTTTTTCGCCAAGTATAGATTTAGCTTTATCTTCATTATTTTCATTGACCATAACTACAGGGCCTGTACATCCCATTGCGCTTTCTGCATAAATACCGCTTGATAATAATGATTCTATAGCATCTTCAATTTCTAATATATCAACTCCACCTATAGCAGCTGTTACAATTTCTTTATCTGGCATTTCAAAAGATTTCTTTTCTTCTTTGCCAGCAGATTGTTTGTCAAATGAACTTAAGATATCATTTAGTCCAGCTTTTTCTGCTTGTTGATAAACTTTTTTAGAAACTTCAACGATATTTCCTTCAACAGATTTTTTCGCAAATTTTATAGCGCCTTCAATAAGTGGTGTGCCACTTCTTCTTGAGATGATAAATACTGGCTTATCGTAGTCTTTACCTATTGATGGTCCATATCCACAACCTGTTGTTTCATAGTATCCTCCAGATGTGAATGAAGAAAATACTTTAATTATTATATTTCCTGTAAGTGAATCTGTTACAAATACATCGCAAACACCTGCAACAAGATCATTTCCTCTTAAAACAGATCCTTTATCTGCTCTTTTACTTTCTGCAAATTCAATTTCAAATCCATTGTCTTTAAGTTCTTTTAGCTTCTTATCAACTAATCTTGCACCTTCAACATTTAAAATTCCAACTTTAGGATTTTCTATACCATTTGCTTTCGCCGCTATAATTCCATCAATCGCATTTAAAATCATAGCTTTTTCTCTTTTTACATCACTTGTACCAGTTGTATTTGCAATGAAAACTTCTTTACCTTCAGCTGGTGTGATAATTTTTCCAACAGTTGAAACTCCAATTGGGAATGGATAGTGCAAGGTTATTGCAGCATCTATTTCTTTATTTTCAAATAGCTTTTCTAATACTTCGGCATTTTCAACATCTCCACATGCATTGTAAGTTTTAAAGTCTTTGTAATTTTCTCCAACAATGATAAAGTCAACATCGTCTTTTAAATTGTCGATAGCCTTATTTATTACATCTGATGAAAGCTCTGAACCTGTATTTGAAATTGCGATGGTTGGCTTTTTGCCAAAATCTTCATTTTCTATTGCCAAAGCTAAATCTTCAATGGATTTTGCTATTTGTTTTCTATCCATATTAGTCCTCTAGCATTTCTGTAGCAACTTTTTTCATAGCTTCTGCTATTACTTTTCTTACTTCTTCAGTTTGATTATTATTAGCTTCTGTTTCTAATTCTCCAGAATTTCTTTCAACAACAATTGAAACTCCATCAAAAAGATTTGTCATTCTACCAAGGAATAATGATCCCTTACCTACTAACATGACTTTATTGAGTTCTCCTTCAGTTAAATCTTTAATCATATGTCCAACATATGGTATTGCTGAAGGAATATGTCCTTGTGTTGGAGCCCAGCCTGTAAATCCCTTTTGTGCGATGAAATCTTTTAATTCTTTTCTGTCAATTTCACCTTGTTTTACTGCAAGCGCACCAATCATTTTATAATTCGCTTCTGGTACATTACCTGCTCCTGCTGGTTTTGTAATGTCAGGATTTTGCATCTCTGGTGAGAATTTGTCTATATCATTAATTTTAAGTCCACTTTCATGTAATGGATCAGCTACTAGAGATGTAATTACTGCTTGAGGTGAAGATCCTGTTTTAACAGTATGTCTTCCTATAATATCTGTTCTTAAAATTGGACTTTCTCCATCATTTTCTGTAATTAATGTTGCAAATCCTGCAAGACAGTCTTCGTATATTGGAAGATCTTTTTTAACATGATCTCTTGCATTCATGCCAAGTTTAGCTATACAACCACCTGCAACAACTAATACATTTTTAAATACTCCAGCTTTTACAAGAGCACTTGCTTCAATAAGTGCATGTACAGGAGCCGCACAAAATCCTCTAGTATCAGATCCTGTTGCATTATTAATTCCTGCTGTTTCTGCAACTGCTTTTGCGAAGTTTCCTCCACCTCTTTGATTTATATCTCCACAGGCTTCTTCTGAACATTCAATTACATAATCAATTGAATCTTTATCTACGCCTTGTCTAAATAAAGCTATGGCTGAAAGAGCTCCTGATGCTTTTACAGCAAGATTTTCAAGCATATTGTGAGCTGAAAGATTTGGATCTATATCATGAGCTGCTCTTACATATCCAACTAATTTTCCTTTATCATAAAGAGCTATTGCTTTATGATTTGCTATAAGTTCATCAGCTTTAGAAATATCTGCTGGCTTTAGTTTTGAAAAAAGATGTTCAAATTCTGGATATTTTTCTTCTACTTTAGCCTTATATTCTTCTACATATTCTTCTGAAAGCATTACAAGATCAAATTCATCAGAATATTTCATAATAGCTAAGAACTCGCCTTCAGTTAAAATTTCACCAAATTCGCCTTTTACGCTGTCATTTTTATAATCAGCTTCGTTAAATGGCATTTTTAAGCCATTTAACTTGTCTGGGTGTTCATTACCAATATATATTTGGTTTGGAAGATAATTTACAACATCTTCGAAAGTTCTAACATGTGATTTTGTGTTTTTAAGAAAGTCGCTATCTGGGTTATGATTTTTTTCCTCAGCATATGTGCTTCCGACTAATTGCATCATTTCTGGTGTATTTACTAAAACATAACCCGCTTTTTTAATTACAGGAAACATACTAACTCCTATTCAAATACTGTTTGTTCTGTGATCTCTGTTTGAAGAGCATCTAGTGCTTTTTCTACCATTTGATAACGCAAATTATATTCTTCTTCTTTAGTAAGATTTGGATCTCCTAAAGGATAAGGAATAGCTGTTGCTGGAACTATTCTGTTTGCTCCAACTGTAAGTGAAATTGGCGTTATTGTACAAACGTGAACTACTGTGAATCCATTACGTTCGATTTCTTTAACCATTGTTGCACCGCAACGTGTACAAGTACCTCATGTGCTGGTTAATACTACTGCATCAACCTTATCTTCTTTAAGTTTTTGTGCAATTTCTGCTGCATATTTTTTAGCACTAGCTATTGCTGTACCATTACCTACTGTAGAATACCATTTATTGTGTAATGATCCTATCTTTCCTTCTTTTTCCATATCTTTTAATACATCTAAAGGAAGTACTCTGTCTGGATCGACATTTGCATAAGTTGGGTCATATCCACCATGCGCTGTTTCAGCATTTGTATCATCAAGATCTGTTAAATCACCAATTTCATATGTTCCATATTTAGAAGCAGATGATGATTCAATTTTATCTGGATTTCCTTTTGGTACGATACCACCACTTGTTACTAATGCTACTTTAGCTTTTGTAATATCTGCTATAGCTTTAGCTGGCTCAACTCTATCAAAGTCTGGCATTGGATATTCTGTTTCAAACTCTTCATTATTGATCTTTTTAAGAAGCATTTCGACAGCTCTTTTTGATCCAGTTTTTTCAGCAAAGTAATTAACTCTTTTACCTTGTGCAAAATATCCTTCTTTTTCTGGAGATTCTAATTCTTCTCCCTTTGCAACCTTAACAGAAAGTTTTGCCATAGATTTTATAGCTTTTCTCATTCCAGCTGCACTATTTTTTGTCTTAACTATATATGCATCTTTTTTGTACATATCGCATCCAGGATTTTCTTCAAACATTCCTGTTACAACTGGGATATTAAACTCTTCTTTAACAGCTTTTGATATAGATCCACATGCAACACCATATCTTCCAGCATTAAAGGCAGGACCAGCTACAAAAAATTCAACATCGTATTTTTTCATCATTTCAAGAAGCTCTTTTTGAGCATCTTTTTCATTCTCATTGTAGTAAGTGTCACCACATACGATGGTTTTAACAATCTCGAAGTCATCTCCAAGTTGTTTTTGTAATTGTTGAGAAATTGGAGGAAGGCTGTCCATTTCAAATGGTTTAGTATCAGCCTTTTCTTCTCCACCTATTCCTGCGAAAAATTGGTTAATATAATGAACTGTTTTTATACTCATAACTCATCTCCATTATAGGAATTTACAGAATTCGTTTCTTATATCGCTCATTTCTTCTGCAATTTCATCAACATCAAGAACCATTTCCATCATTCCAATTTCTTCATCATATACATCTGGATCGAAAAGTTCTTTCATTTCTTCTTCAACTACATGGAATGCCAAAAGTCCTAATTCTACATTTGCTAAAGGACCTGCAAATGTTGGGTCTCCTGCCATTACTGTTTCAGCTGCAAGACCTGCAGCTTCGGCTTCTGCTCCACCTAAAAGAACTACAAGATTTTCAGCTCCGTATTGATCTACGAAGTCTTTAACTCTTTTTTGGTTCTCTAGGTCCATAGCGCCGGCGCTTGTTCAGACAAAGCACTCAGTAGCTGAGAAAATTACTTCAGTATTGTCGACTGTTTCGACACATTTTTTGATTGCACCACCTGGGATACCATCTCTATCGCCAAGGATGATGATCTTTTTATTTTCTAAATAATTAGTCATTTCTACTCCTTTTAAAATCCTTTTGTTGTTAGTTTATTAAAACCTGTTTCATTAGTCGCACCTGTAATTGCTTGAATTTCAACTTCGATTGTACCATCTTCATTTAATGAATGATCATTTGCTCCTGCAATTACTTTTGCTGCATTAATATCTCCGATTATTTTGTCAAGTTTTGGAAGTTTTACAAATTCATTTGCATTTCCACAAGTTACACATGCATTAGCTAATTTATCAGCATCTGCTAGTGATTGACTCAAACCATCATTACCTGCATATTCATCAGTAATTATAACTGTGTCTATGCCATTTTTCTCAAGTTTAGTACAGTTCATTATAAGGTCTGTATCAGGATTACCAAATCCTTCTTGTGAAACTATTGCTGCATCTGCTCCAAGTAATTTAGCAAGTTTTGCAGTCATATCACTTGATCTTTTCTTATCATTTAAATATACATTCTCATTTGTAATGATTACACCTAAGAAGTTTATGCTCTTTCCATCTTCTTCATAAAGATTTTTGATTACATCGTTATTTAAATGAACATATGTTGGATTCTTATCGCATGCTGATACGCAGTTACCAGATACAACTGCTCCATCCATAAATTCTGTTGGATATAAGAATGTTGGAATAATTTGTTTAGCATCTACTCCATAGACATATGTGTCGTGAAGAAGACCTTGTGTTTGAAGCATGTAAACATAAACTACTTTTTTAAGATCTTTGTTTTTATCAATTTGCTCTAAAAGTGGCAATGTTTCATATACCTTTGTTTCATCAGCTTCTAAGTCTTTAGCAAGTGAAGCTATGAAATTTGTAACCTTTAAACCAGCCATACGAACAGAATGTTCGTGATTTTTTTGATTTACATTCTCTTTTGGTGTTGCAATCATTACAAGATTGTTTAATTTAGAAAATGGAGTGTATTTAGCTCCTTCTCCAGTCATATCGATAATTCCTTCTTGGAATCCTACGATAGATCCTGTTGTTACAACCGCCATATTCTTTAAAGCTAAAGTCTTACCTTCTCCTACTTGATCTACTTTATTTAAGATACCAGGGAAGACTTCTCCTTTTCCTTCAACTTTAACTCTTGGTTCTAAAACGTCTTTAACCGGAATAATTCTAACACTTTCACCCGGTTTAGCTATCTCGAAGTCCACATCTTCAAGATATGAATCTTCGAGATCAGCTGCATTTACTAAATCAGATTTATTGAGATATAATACATGATCTTTAATTTCTGAAGTTTCAGAAAATTGTATATCTTCAATGTAAATCTCGCCTAATTCAAGACGCATACTGCCTCCTTAGATATTTCTTTTAATCATCTCTTCGATGTTTTTCTCATTGGCGTCATCTTTGCCAATTTCATCGATCTTTTCGCCATCTTTGAAGATTAACATAGCTGGAAGTCCTAAAACTCCGACTTTGATAGCTGCTCTTCTTGCTTTTGTAATATCAAGTGAGCAGAATTTAATGTCATCTTTATATTTATCAGCTAATTGATGAACAAATGGCATTAAAGCTTTGCAAGGTGCACAACTTTCAGACCAAAAGTCAACAAATACTAATCCTTTTGCTTCTAATACTTCTTCATCAAAATTTTTCTTATCAAGTTCGATCATTTTTTACCCCCTAATAATCTAATCCTTTAATCTTCTTTTCACAAGCTACTGCCGCAATAGCACCATCAGATACTGCTGTAACTACTTGGCGAAGCGGAGTATCTCTTACATCACCCACTGCATAGACATTTTCTTTATTTGTTCTCATTTTAGAATCAGTGAGTATGTAGCCATTTTCAGTCATTTCTATTTGACCTTCAAATAGTTTGCTATTTGGGATTGTTCCTATAAATACGAAAACTCCCATAAGACCATCATCTTCATCTGCTTCATATTCCCACTCTTCTTTAGTTTCATTATTAACAAATACAAGTTTATCAAGCATCATGCTACCTTGAATTTCTTTAATAGAAGTGTGGTATTTAACAAAGATATTATCTTTTTCTTCCATTCTTTCTTTTACAATTTCATCACATCTTAATTTTTCACGTCTTACTAATAATGTAACTTTTCTTGCAAAATCAGATAAGTAGATAGCCTCTTCAACAGCAGAATTTCTTGCACCTACAACAAAAACTTCAAGATCAGTAAATAATTCTGCATCACAAGTTGCACAATAAGAAACACCTTTTCCAGTAAAATTTAATTCTCCTGGTACATTAAGTTTTCTTGGATTAGCTCCTGTTGCAATAATTACTGATTTTGCTTCTATAACCTCATCATTTTCAAGAGTGAGTTTTTTAATTTCAGAATCAAAATCTACAGATTTAACTTCTTTTTTAACTATTTCAGCGCCAAATTTTTCTGCTTGTTTTCTCATTCTTTTAATAAGTGTTGGACCTGATTCTTTTTGATCAACCATTGAACCTGGATAATTTTCGATGATATCAGTGATAGCTATTTGTCCACCTACTCCACCTTTTTCTAGAATGAGTACTTTAAGTCTTGCTCGTCCTGCATATAATCCTGCTGATAGACCTGCTGGTCCAGCACCGATTATAACTAAATCATACATCTATGCCTCCCTGTCTCAATGCATCTTTGACTATTTCAAAATCAATGTAAGAAAAATCATCTTTTACTGATTGATTGTATTCTCTTCTTTTGAAATTTGCCATTTGTAATTTTGAGATCGCCTCTTCGATAAGCATTACAGATTCTAAATCCATGGAATTCGTTTTAACTAAATAAATTGATCGATAAAGCATCTCCCGAGGTTTGAGATTTGCATATAGAGGATGAGTCATTAATTTGTATCCTAAATGCACTAAGTCTCGTGCATGTATTAGAATATCCAAAGATGACTTTTTTTCATAAAGGATATCGATATTTTTTAATTCTTTAAAACGCCAGTTGTTTGTAAGTAACATTTTTCCTCCATAAAAAAACGACAGAAAGAAGTTTGCCTTCTTCCTGTCGCTTAAGCTTCAGAATCTCATCCATCATGGCTATTTTTACCTGAGAAATTCACATGAATACGGCTTTTTTCATGCTTGTACCTTCGGTTTCTTTATCTAGTAAAGAATCTTACCATGACTTCACTTGACTTATCTTAATTTAATATTACATAATTAGAAGAAGCTTGTCAAATTTTTAGCAAATATTTATTTTCGTGACAAAACATTGATTTTAAGCTAAAATATAGACTAAGAAGAAAATTAGCAGAAAAAATTTTTTTAGAAAATCTTTTTTATTAAGGAGTATTTATGACTAATAGCTATAGATTAATACCTAATATGAATATATTACTTGAAGAGTTTAAGGACTACCCACCTCATATAGTTAAAGAGGTGTCTAATCAAATACTAGATTTATACAGAAATAAAATAAAAGAAAACAAAGTTGATTTTGAAACAAAAGATATTTTAGATGATATTTCTAATGCTTTAAAAAATTATAATGAATTTTCATTAAAAAGCACAATCAATGCTTCAGGTGTAATTTTACACACAAATCTTGGAAGGGCAATTTTAAGCGAAAAATCCATTGAAAGAATCAATGAAATCGCAAGAGGCTATAGTAATCTAGAATATAATTTAGAAGAGGGTAAGCGCGGTTCAAGATATACTCATCTTGTTGAAACTGTTAAAAAAGTTACAGGATGTGAAGATGCAATTATTGTAAATAACAATGCAGCAGCAGTATTCTTGATGTTAAATACTTTTTGCAAAGCAAAAGATGTAGTAATAAGTAGAGGTGAACTCGTTGAAATCGGCGATTCTTTTCGAATAAGTGAAATAATGAAACAAAGTGGTGCTAATCTAATAGAGGTAGGTGCTACAAATAGAACTCATCTTTTTGATTATGAAGATAATATAACTGAAAATACCAATGCTTTAATGAAAGTTCATACATCAAATTATAAAGTAATTGGTTTTAGTGAATCAGTAGGTGCTGATAAATTAAAAGATTTAGCAAAAGAAAATGGTCTTTATGTATTTGAAGATTTGGGTAGCGGCTCTTTAGTTGATTTTAGTGAATATGGATTAAGTTATGAAAGAACTGTTCAAGATTCAATAAAAGATGGAGTGGATCTTGTTAGTTTTTCCTGTGATAAAATGATAGGCTCTGCACAAGGCGGAATTATTTGTGGAAAAAGTAAACTGATTAAAAAAATTAAAAAAAATCAATTATTAAGAGCATTTAGAGTTGGAAAATTAACCTTAGCTGCTGTAGAAGCTACTCTAAATTCATACTTAGATTTAGATAAAGCTAAAAAAGATGTTCCTACAGTAAATATGATAACGATGAGTTTAGTAGAAATTGAACAAAAAGCACAAAAATTATATGAATTGCTTTCAAAAATTAAAGGCATTAAACTTAGTATAGAAAAATCTTATTCTAAAGTTGGTGGAGGCGCCTATCCAGAAGATGTACTTGAAAGTAGAGCTATATGTATTGATAATGTGAATATAAATAAACTTGAAGAGCATTTGCGCTTATCGAAATATCATATAATAAGTACTGTTCATGATGATAAATTATTTTTAGATCTAAGATGCATTTTTAATGATCAATTTGAAATGATAAAAGAGGTGTTAAAATCATATTATGAATAAAAATATTATAATAGCCACAGCAGGGCATATAGACCATGGCAAAAGCACATTAATTAAAGCCTTAACGGGCAGAGAAACTGATACTTTGCAAGAAGAAAAAGATCGTGGTATTTCAATAAATTTAGGCTTTACCTATTTTGATTTAAATGATGGAAAAAGGGCAGGAATTATTGATGTACCAGGACATGAAAAATTCGTAAGAAATATGATGGCCGGTTGTGTCGGTGTTGATCTAGTACTTTTAGTTATTGCAGCAGATGATGGCGTCATGCCACAAACCATAGAACATGCTGATATACTACATTTTATGGGTGTAGAAAATGCAATAATTGTAATAACTAAAACAGACAATGTTGAAGAAGAAATGATTGAATTAGTAAAAGAAGATGTAAAAACTTCTTTTAAAAATACTATATTAGCTCAAAGCCCCATAATCTGCGTAGATTCAGTATCTGGCAAAAATTTAGATAAACTAAAGGAACTTATAACTCAAAAATGTCAAGACATAAGAGATAATGAAGATACATTTTCTACTAGAATGAATATCGATAGAGTTTTCTCTATAAAAGGATTTGGAACTGTAGTAACTGGGACATTGATAGAAGGAGAAATAAAAAAAGATAAAGAGTATATGCTTTATCCTAAGAGAAAATTAGTAAAAATTAGAAATATTCAAAATCATGGAAAAGATGAAAATGTAGCAAAAAGAGGACAAAGAACCGCTTTGAACTTGGCAAATATTCACAAAAACGAAATAGATAGAGGCGATATAATTGCAAGTGCTAATTCGCTACAAAAGGCTAGTATTATTGCTTGTAATCTACAAATTACTGATCACACTGATTTAGAATTAAAGCATTGGGATAGAGTCAGATTTTTTACAGGAACACATGAAGTTTTGGCAAGGATTGTGCCACTTTCTAAAAAAACAATTAGAAAGAATGAATCCGCTTTAGTTGAATTGAGACTTGAAGAAGAAATTTACTTAAAGAGAGCTGACAAATTTGTTATAAGAAATTATTCTCCAGTTTTTACAATAGGCGGCGGAAAAATAATAGATATTTCAAATTCAAGACACACAATCAATAACACAGATTATGTTAAGTATTTAACTGAAAAAAGTAAATTTGATGTTAAAGATTTAATTCTCGATTATTGCTATGATTTTAGAACCTTCGATGACATATACATGTATTTAGGTAAAAACAAAGAATATATCAATAAAAATATTAATAAATTGCTTAGAGGCAATGAAATATACAAGATCAATAATGTTTTTATAGGCAGAGATAATCTAGAATTAATTAGGGATGATCTAGTCACCAAATTAAATGATTATCATAAAGAACATCCTTTAGAAGCTGGCATCAATAAGTCTGAATTTAAAAATTTATTGCCTAGTCTTGATCATAGATCATATGAAGCATTTTTTGAAAATGAGTTAATAAATAAAAAAATAACAACTTATAATGGCTTTGTAAAAAATGCAAATTTTAAAATTAATACATCCAATCAGGATGAAGATATTAAAAAAATAATTAAAGAGATAAAAGATAAGAAGCCTGAACTACTAAAATATAAAGAATTAGTCAAAAGCGATAAAGACAAGAAAATTGTAAATTATCTATTAAAAAGAGATCTAATAAGAATAGATGATTTTATAATAGAAAAAGAATATATGGAAGAGATAAAAGAGAAACTAACACAATATATGAAAGATAAAGAAGAATTTAGCTTAGCTGAATTCAGAGATTTAATGAATATTTCAAGAAAAATGGCGACAGCCATCCTTGAGCATCTTGATAAAATTAAATTTACAAAAAGAATTGAGGATACAAGAATATTATTATAAAAAGGGTATAAATAATATAACTCTAGAAACCTCAAGTAAACATAAATTTAGTTTAAAAATTGGCATTTTTAGAGAAAAATTTCTTAAAATAGGCCTACTAAAATAATATTTTCTCACTCAATTTGATATCGCATATAATTTTTACTATTTATTGGTCTATTTTTCGAAAATTAGCAGTCGCACCCCACGCGGATTTTCATGAAGCTTATCTGATGTATAAAGACGTGTAACAAGTGCTACAATTTAAACCTTTTTATAAATTTGTAGGTTAAAAATTTTAATCAAATATAACCAAATATCACAAAATATGTGACGGATCATGTGACGCAATTATGAAAAGCCTAAAATTATAAATATAGAAAAAAATGACTAAGTATTGCAATCGGTTATAATACTTTTCTAAAACTTAAACTTAACAACGAAAAAAGCGACTAAGTTTTTATACTTAATCGCTTTTTTCATTTTAATATATATTTAATTTTATTAATTTATTACCCCATTTAAATGAATAATATTATAAATTCAATATTTTAAATGATAAAGTCGGAAACTACCCATTAATAAATCCTTTGTCGTTAATAATGAAAATCCATAGACATTTTTAATTTTTATCTTATCTACTTATATTTTATGTTCTATTTTGAAAGAATCTCCTGCTTTAGCCGCATCGGCTATGGTTAACTTGGTTATTAAACTCCCCATATTATTATTGATATTTACAGGAGCAGAGCCATCATTTGCTCTAATTTTAAAACTATCAATAGTAGTAGTTGTGTTTAAAGAAATAGATCTTTTGCTTCTTTTTTTAATTGAATTTTGTTTTGTTTCAGATTCTTCTATTTGAATATCTTCTTCATTAAATATATTATCGTTTGAATTCTTAAAATCATCGATAAGGTCTGTAATATTTTCTTCATTTAAATCTCCTTGTATAATGAACACATAGTAATTAGTGTTCTTTTTTTCTTTTTACTA
>JAUNAV010000035.1 GCA_030527425.1 Tissierellia bacterium | reverse complement strand
CTTAAAGCATTTTATCGAGCATGTCTACTCTTATTTGGTGGCGTCCACCATCGTATTTATAAGTTAAGAATTTTTTCATACAACCTATGGCTAAATCCTCTCCTACAATGCCTGCACCCATAACTAGTATTCTTGCACCATTATGTCTTTTTGTCATAAGCGCACTTCTTTCATCGGAGATTTCGGCAGCTACGATATGTTTATGTTTATTACATGCAATATAACTGCCTGCGCCATATCTATCTATTACAATTCCTAAAGAATCTTTGTCATCATCTTTCAATAATTGTTCACAAACTACATTTGAACAATCTACAAAATCATAGCCTTCCTTTGTCAAGTCTTCATATGAAAATTCCATTTCATCCATGACTTTTTTAAGGCTTTGTTTTAAATTTTCACCGTATTTGTCGGCTGCAATATATACTTTCATAATTCACCTCTTGTTATTTTTTGTTTATATTTGTTTGTTAATTTTAGTATATCAGATTTGAAATAAAAATCAAGCCAAAAAAGAAAATAATTTCCTTTTTAAAAATAAAATTTTAAAAAAGCCCCTTTTAAGGGCAATTTTAAATCTTCTTTTATTTTTTCTTTATTCTCTTTCTTGTATCTATTGCAACAGCAAGGATTATTAAAGCACCTTTTATTATAATTTGAATATATGAACTAAGACCAATATAAATTAGTCCATAATTTATAACTTGTAAAATTACAGCACCTAAAACAATTCCTGGAATTGTTCCTATACCACCTGAGAATGAAACTCCTCCTATTAGACAAGCTTCAATTGCATCAAGATCGTAGTTGGTACCTGTAGTACTTGTTACTGAACCAAGTCTTGGTCCCTCTAAAAATCCTGATATTCCATACATAATACCTGAAATCAAAAACACCAGCATTATTGTCTTTTTGACAGATATTCCCGATACCTCTGCCGCTTCCATATTGCCACCTACAGCAAACATATTTTTACCAAGTACTGTTTTATTCCAAATAAACCACATAACTATAATCGCAATAAGTGCATATATCAACAGATACGGGATTTGGAAATTAACACCTGGTATATTAATTCCGCCAAGAACTAAATTTGTATAGCTTTCTTTAAATACTCCAATAGGTTGTGCGCCCCAAGGAGAAGATGCTATATAAATTTGTAAAAGTCCATAGACTATAAGTTGTGTTCCAAGTGATGCTATAAATGCATGTAGTTTTAAAAAAGCAACACCAAAACCATTTAAAAGTCCACAAAGCGCACCGATTATAATAGCTGCAATAAGTCCAACTATAATTGGCATCTCTCCCATATTTGGAAAAAATCTTTGTGAATATTCCATCGATTGTAAAAGTGAACCACTAACAGCTGCACTCATACCGACAATACGTCCTGCTGAAAGGTCGGTTCCTGCAAGTATCAACAATCCACCAGTACCCAAAGCTATAAATAATCTTGTAGAGGTTTGGGTAAGGATATTGATAATATTATTTATATTTGTTACAAATGATGGCTCGATTATAATAATTCCTGCAATTAAAGCAAATAGAATTATTATTAGGGCATTTTCTAGAATAAATTCCTTAAAATTAAATTTTTCTTTTTTAATTTCCTGTGTCATATTTACCTCTTAAACGTATTTTGCTTGTAATTCCATTATTTTCTCTTGTGTAAGATCTTCTGTCTTTTCTACTCCAGCTATTTTTCCATTGCTCATTACCATAATTCTGTCACATAGACCTAAAAGCTCTGTCATCTCGCTTGAAACAATAATTACACCCTTTCCTTGCGAAGCTAGAGTTAAAATCAATTCATAGATTTCAAATTTTGCTCCTACATCTATTCCTCTTGTAGGTTCATCTAGTAAGAGGACTTTAGGTTGTGTCAAAAGCCAACGACCTATAATTACTTTTTGCTGGTTTCCTCCTGATAATGAGAAAATTCTCGTCTTTTGATTGGGCGTTTTAACCCTAATGGATTCAATGACTCTTTGTGTGTCATTTCTCAAAGGAGAATCCGGTAAGTACAATCCCTTCTTATAGTTTTTGAGATTTGCAATTGTGGCATTAAATTTAATACTTGCTTCAGGAAAAATTCCAGTCGCTCTTCTTTCTTCAGTAACTAGTGCAAATCCATTTTCTATAGCCTCTTTTGGATTCTTATTTGATATTTCTTCTCCTTCAAAAAATATCTGTCCACTTTCTTTTTCTCTAAGTCCAAAAATCGTCTCTAAAAGTTCACTTCTTCTAGAACCAACAAGACCTGCAACACCCAAAACTTCACCTTGGTATAGATCAAAACTAGCATCAATTACGCTAGGCTTGTACTTTCCCGTAAGATTTTTAATTTCAAGAAGTTTTTTTCCTACTGCATTTTTCTTTTCTGGAAAAGTATTTTTAAGCTCACGGCCAACCATCATTCTAATTAAGCTTGCCTGAGTGAGGTTTTCTGCTTTTTCAGTTGCAATATACTTTCCATCTCTCATCACTGTAACTTCATCAGAAATTCTTAAAATCTCATCCATCTTATGTGAAATATATATTATTCCAACTCCTTGAGCTTTAAGGGCATTCATAATATCAAATAATTTTTCCACCTCATCTTCAGTAAGAGATGAAGTTGGCTCATCTAAAACTAAAATTTTGGCCTCATAAGAGACAGCTTTAGCTATTTCAATTAATTGTCTTTTTGCAACAGAATGTTTTTCGATTATAGTTTTGGGATTTACATCAAGATTTAGTTTTCTAAAGACCTCTAAGCAATATTCATTCATCTTTTTATGATTTACAATTCCTCTTTTGGAAGGAAATCTACCAAGCATCATATTTTCCGCCACTGATCTTTTCATAACTTGGTTTAATTCCTGATGCACCATCGCAACACCATGTTCAAGAGCATCCTTTGGGCCTTGGAAATTGACTTTTTGTCCATCTATGGAAATTTCTCCACTATCTTCTGTATAAATTCCAAATAAACATTTCATTAAAGTTGATTTTCCAGCTCCATTTTCGCCCATCAAAGCATGAATACTGCCTTTTTTTAACGTAAAATCAACATTATCTAAAGCTTTTACGCCAGGAAAAGTTTTAACAATTGATCTCATTTCTAATAATTCTGACATATTCACCTCTAAAAAGAAGCCATCCTATAAGGATGGCCGATTAAAATTATTTTTCATATTTTTGATAAGGAACTCTGATTGAAACTTTGTCTTCTGCTAATTTTAAATCAGTTCCATCAGTCCAATCTTTTCCATCAATTTTATTTTTGATAGCTTTGCTACAAGCTTCAGCCATACCTTTGGCATCTTGAAGTACAGTTCCATACATTGTATTTTTACTAATAGCTTCTTTAGCTTGCTCTGTAGCATCGACTCCAACTACAGGTATCATCTTAGCTTCATCATCACCTTTGTTAAATCCTACAGCTTGAAGTGAAGTTATAGCACCTATTGCCATTCCATCATTATTTGAAATAACAGCATCGATATTGTCTTGATCAGTTTGTAACCAAGAATCCATTGCAGTTTTAGCTTTTTCTGTCTCCCAAGCACAATCTTGTAGAGCTATTTCATTTACTTCAATACCCTTGTCTTTTAAAGTTTTTACTGAATATTCTGTTCTAGCCTTTGCTTCTGGATTGTCAACTCCACCATTTAACATTACATAGTCAAGTTTGCCATTTCCATTTCTGTCCATTTCACCTTTTTCCCAAAGATCAGCTAGCATTTCTCCTTGCATTACTCCTGCTTCATCAGCATTTGTACCTACAAATAAGAATTCATCAGCTTTTGATTCATCAAGTGATTCTGTCATATCTCTGTTAAAGAATACTGTAGGAATTTTTTGTGCTTCAATAGTGCTCATTGCAGTTGAAGCTGCTTTAACATCTACGATATTAAGTAAAATTCCATCTACTCCTTGACTTACTACATTGTTGATTTGGTCAGTTTGAGTACCTTGATTGTTTTGTCCATCGCTAAATACAAATTCGATTGATGGATCTTCTTTGTCGATTTTTTCTAATTCCTGTCTAACTGAAGCTATATAAGTATCATCTGCTTGATAGAGTAATACTGCTATTTTTTTAGCATCTTTATCATTTTTTGCTTCAGCTTCAGTTTGTTGTGATCCCTCTGTAACACTTGGTGAGTCTGTACTTGTGTTGTTTGATCCGCATGCAGAAAGAGTAACTGCAAGTGCCAATGAAGAAAATACTGTTAACATCTTTTTAAATTTCATATTGTCCTCCCATATTCATAAATGTTTTTGTTTGTATCATTTATGTTTGTTTTTGTAAATATAATATATAACAGCTTAACAAATTTGTCAAGCGTTTTCTTTAAAATATTTCATCTTTTTTGTAAATTAAAGATATATTTCTTGTTTTCCTCTTATTTTCCTAAAATTCAGAACGATAATTTTATTTATTTTTTACTATTGTTAATTAATTGATTAAATTATTAGATTTAATATATTGATAGCATTTTCTTTTTTTATAAGTTTAAAATATATATTTTCTCTTTATTTCAAATATATTATTAATTTTTATCATTTTAAGAACATTTTTTACAGAAATAAGACTTTAAAAGCTCATTAGCAAACAAAATAAAACATATTTTACTTTAAATGTGCTATAATAATATAGAGGTGATAGTATGCTTAAAGTTGAAAGACAAAACCTTATTGAAAGTGAAATTAAAAAGACTGGTATAATACGTGTCTCAGAGATTACATCAAGACTTAATGTCACTGAAATGACTATAAGAAGAGATCTAAAAGAGCTTGAAGAAAAAGGAGTTTTAAAAAGAATCCATGGTGGTGCGAAGGCATTAGATGAATTTTCATTAAAAGAGTATTCTCACAACGAAAAAAGACTTAAAAATATTGATGAGAAAAAATATATAGCAAAACTCATTGCAGATAATATTCAAACAGATGAAACTGTATTTTTAGGTCCAGGAACTACAATTGAATTGGTGGCTGATTACATAAAAGATAAAAGACTTAGAATAATTACAACTTCATTTTATCTTTTTGATAAATTAGCATATAATGATTATCCTGAAATAATACTTGTAGGTGGATATTTCAGACATAATACGGGAGCATTTGTCGGAAATTTCGCCAATTCTACTTTAAGTGATATTCGTGTAAAAAAATCTTTTATTGGGGTAAATGGCATTTCTGATAATGAATGTTTTACCTCCAGTGAAGAAGAAGGTGAGACTCAAAAAATCATTCTTGATAATTCAAAATACAAGTTTTTGGTAGCTGATAATACTAAAATAGGTAGGGAAGATTTTTATAATTTCTATTCATTAGATGAGACTACAGCTGTTTTTTGCGACGATAATTTGACAAAAACTAATTATGAAAAATTATCTAAATACACAAAGGTAATCACAAAATAAAAGATCTGAAATTAGCAATTTGCTAGTTTCAGATCTTTTCTTACATTACAAAAGATAACATTATAGGAAGTGTAAACATATAGCATATAGTTGTCATTATTACAAAATACTGTGCTAATTCTGCCTCTACTCCGTAATTTTGTGCAAATATATATGTGTTTACTGCACATGGTGCACCAAATAAAATAACTGAACATACCATTTGTTCATAGCTTATATCAAATAAATGTCCTACAATGATTGCTATAGTCGCACCTATTACAAGTTTTGTAAAAGTTACAAAAAATACTTTTTTAATTCTTGAAACATCCATCTCAAAATTTAAATTATGGCCAATTGTTAAAAGTGCAATAGTTGAAGCTATACTTCCAATCTTTGATATTGGTGCTTCTAATACTCCAATATGTACATTTAATATGTTTAAAATAAGTCCTACAAAGATGCTTATTATAAGTGGGGCTTTTAATATTTTTTTTATAAGCGAGAGTATCCCTTCAGTATCTGAGCTTAATCTTTCAAATAATGATACTGAGGCGATATTATAAAAAAATTGGCTAATAAATAAAACCAATGATCCAAGCGCCAAATACTCATTTCCTAAAACTGCTGTAAGCATTGGAAATCCCATTACTATGAAATTTCCCCTATACATCGCCTGTGTCATAACAGTCTCTTCTCCTTTGTTTTGAGAGAATACTTTGCCTAATAGCGCACAGATGATGAATACAAAAAACATTAAAAATACCACATATGAAATGTATCTGACATCCATAATACTTGTAATATCAGATTTTAATATACTAATTCCAATGCTTGCTGGAAATAATACATTAAATACGAATTTATTTAAATCCGCCATTGTTTGCATCTTGAAAAAATGAATTTTTTTTAAAAAATAACCAAATGCCATTATAAAAAGCATATTGATTATTTCAAGTATTACATCAATCATCTAAACATCTCTTTTTTACTACTGTTGTAACTTTTAAATCCAGTATAATTTTTTGATCTTCATCTTTAATAATCATAGTCCAATAAATTTTACCTCTTGTTTTATTTTTCGATTCTTTCTTATCCAATATCTTAGAATATGCATATAATTTCTTATCTGGATAGCATGGATTTATCCAGTTAAAATCTGCCTTAATTCCAGCTACTACATGATCTGCAAAACCCATTTTTACAAATCTCTTCCAAAAAATTGTAAAATGATGAAATCCAGAAGATATTATTCCATTAAAAATTGAGTCTTTGGCATAATCATGATCAATATGGATTTTAAGAGGATCATATTCTTTTGCAAAAGAAATTATATCTTCTTCTTTAAGTGACAATTCTCCTAGATCAAAAACTTGATCTATTTTAAAATCTTCAAAATACATCTTATTCCTTTCTTTTTATATACCTTTTTAATTGTGAAAAAATAACTTGTCTATATTTTGTTCATAAATGCACTAAAATAGACTCTTATTATAAAATTCATTATTAATAAAAGGGGCCAAAGCCCCTTTTTATTTATAAAGTCCTGTTTTTTCGCAGAGTATGTCGATTTCATCGATTATTTTTGAAATAAAATCAATTGTATCTTCTATTGGTTTTGTGCTTGTCATATCAACTCCTGCCATTTTTGCAAGTTCTACAGGAGATTTTTTAGCACCTGATTTTAACACCTCAATCCAATTTTTAGCATCTTCTTTTGTGCCATGGACAATTTTTTCTGAAACTATAGTTCCAATGCTTAAGCCCGCTGAGTAGGTATATGGATAAAGTCCCATATAATAATGAGGTTGTCTCATCCATGTCAACTCTGATCCTTTGCTTAAAACTACATCGTCTTTCCAAAATTCTTTAAGTTTTTCATTAAATATCTCATTTAAATCACTTGCTGTTAGATTTTCTCCTTCATCCACTCTTCTGTAGACTTCTCTTTGGAAACTTGCTTCAATAAAATGAGTTACAAAATTATGATAATAAGTTTTTGAAATCATAGTAGAAAGTATCCAAAGTCTTTCTCTATCATCTTTTGCATTTTTAAGAAGAAATCTTTCCATAGTGATCTCATTTGCTGTTGATGGAGCTTCAACAAAATATCTTGATACATTTACATTTAGATATGGTTGGTTTTCATTTGCATATTTAAAATGTCCAGCATGTCCAAGCTCATGTGCTAGTGTCATTACTTGACTCATCCTATTATTGTAGGTTGTCATAATATATGGATGAGAAAGGTATGGAGATGAACAAAAAGCACCTGTTCTTTTTCCAATATTTTGAGCATAATCAATCCATCTATTGTCAAAAGCTTCTTTTAATATGTCTGTATACTCATCTCCAAGTACACTTAAACCTTCAACTATTAAATCCCTTGACTCATTAAATGACACTTCAGGCTCAAAATCTTCATCAACAGAAAGTTTCAAATCTGCATAGGTCATTTGATCTAATTTATGCACCTTTTTTAAAATATTTGCAAATTTTCTCATTGGATCAGAGAGTTTTTCCATTATTATATCTAGATGATTTTCATAGATTTCTCTACTTATATCTTGTTCATCTAATAAATAAGAGAAAACTGAGTCATATCCTCTAAGCTCTGATATTATTTTTTCTGTTTGCACATGATTATTGTAGATTGAAGCATTGGTATTTTGGTATTTTCTAATAGTTTCTGAAAAATGTTCAAATGCTTTCCTTCTTCTGTCTGTGTCACGCTCATATTCCTCATATTCTTCAAATGTATTATAGCTCATTTCTATTTCTTTATCTTTTATAGTAAAATTAGAAAATCTTATATCGCCATATTTCATATCATTGTATAAAGAATAATTTGCACCAATAGCAGGTTCTAATTTAGAAATTAGATTTTCATTCTCCTCACTTAGCATATGTTCTTTTTTATTAAGAAGTCTTTTAATGAAGTATTCATATATAGGATTTTCTTCAACAAATTCTTTAAGAACATCATCATCTGTCTTTAACAATTCAGAATCAAAATAACTTATATCACTTAAAATTTTTGACATATTTTGAGCTAGTTTTTTATCTCTTTTTTGATTATGTTCATTTGTAGCATCCACTTCTGTAGAAATACCAGCAAAAGTATATAATCTATCTACAATTGACCATATATTTTCATAATCTAAAATAGCTTGTTTTAATTGATCCTTTGTTTTAAAATCGTGATGTTTTTTTACAAATTCATCTTTTAATTCAATAACTTTTTTCTGATCATTGTAAAAATCATCTTCATTTTTATAAAGATCATCTAAATTCCATGTTTCATTGATTTTAACTTGATCTCTAGTGAGCATAATATACCTTCCTTATTTTCTTTTTTTATATTATACCATTTAAAATAATAATTTTTTATTGATTATAAAAATGATATAATTAAAATGAATGGAGGTTATGATGAAAGATTTTGAATTAAAACTTGAAAATTTCGCAAAATTAGCAGTTGAATTTGGCGTCAATGTTCAAAAAGGAGAAGATCTAATAATCAATTCACCAATAGAAGAGCCATCACTTGCAAGAAAGATTGCAAAAGCAGCCTATGAAAAAGGAGCAAATGATGTAATTATCAATTGGTCTGATGATTATTTGACAAGACTTGATTATAAATATAAATCACAAGAGACTCTAAATAATGTCTATGAGCATATAATAAAAAAGAATGAATATTTCTATGAAAAAAGACTTGCAAATAGAATATCCATCTATTCAGAAGATCCTGATTTATTAAATGGGCTTGATCAAAAAAAGATAGCAGAGAGTATAAGAGAAAGAAGCAAGAAAATGAAGAAATTTACTAAATATACAATGAATGATTTAGTAAGTTGGCTTGTAATTTCAATACCCACCAAAAAATGGGCAATGAAAGTCTTCCCTGATTTAGATGAAAATGAAGCTGTAGAAAAATTATGGGATGAAATCTTTAAAACTTCAAGAATAGATACTTCTTATCAAAAGACTTTGGAGAATTGGCAAAATCATGTTAATACATTAAATGAGAAAGCAGATTTTTTAAACTCGCATCAATTTGATAAAGTTCATTATAAATCAGAAAATGGAACAGATTTAGTTGTTGAATTACCAAAAAATCATATTTGGATGAGCGCTGATTCTAAGAATTCAAAAGGCGACAAATTCGTTCCAAATATACCAACTGAAGAAGTATTTACAGCCCCAAAAAAGACAGGCGTAAATGGAAGACTTGTAGCTGTAAAGCCTCTTGTCTATAATGGTGTTGTTATCGATGAATTCGAATTTGAATTTAAAGAGGGAAAAGTTATTGACTTTAAAGCAAAAAAAGGCGAAGAGACTTTAAAAGAAATGCTTGATAGCGATGAAGGCGCTAAATATTTAGGAGAAATTGCGCTTGTACCCTATGATTCACCGATTTCTTTATCCAATGTATTATTCTTTAATACTTTATTTGATGAGAATGCATCATGCCATTTTGCACTTGGAAAGGCATATCCAACCTGTGTAAAAGGAGCAAGTGAACTAAGTGATCAACAGTTAAATTCTGTTGGACTAAATGATTCACTTATCCATGAAGACTTTATGGTCGGTGCCAAAGACTTAGAAATTATAGGATACAAAGATGATAAAGCATATCCTATATTTAAAGATGGGAATTGGGCTTAAACTTTTGACTGATTTGATTTTTCAAATCAGTTTTTTCTTTTTTTTAATCACTAGTATTTTACTTTGAATTTTATTAATATTTTAAAAATATTTATTTTGAAATATTATAAATCTCTTGTAAAATATATATGTAGTTTTAAATTTAGAAAGGAGACTTTAATGGATATACTCGCATTATTAGTCGTTTTTATCGGTTTTATCATTTTAAAATTCATGGTAAAACAAAACATCAGTTTTTCATTAAGAGTAATAGCTGCGACTATCATAGGTATTATAATCGGGTTTATTTTTAAAGGACATACTGATTATGCCGGCATGATCGGATCCATCTTTGCAGGACTATTAAGTGCTATGGTCGTTCCACTATTATTCTTTTCTATAATTTCAACAATAACTTCATTAAATTCAGTAGGAAGACTTAGGACGATAGGTGCAAAGACTATTGGTATTTTAAGTCTTCAAAATGTTTTGGGATCATTAATCGCAATTATTCTAGCAATTATTTTTAATTTAGGAAAGGGCAGTAAACTAGCTCCACCAGCCGATGCTGGAGTTCATGAAGTGCCTACAATAATTGATACTATTAAAGGATTTTTCCCAACTAATATAGTATCAAATGCTGCTGAAAATCAAGTTATTCCAGTAATTATATTTTCTTTATTCATTGCAATAGGAGTACTTACTTACAAAAAGGACAAAGAAAAAATTAAACCATTTGTCGATTTCATTCATTCAGCAAATGAAGTAATCTTTAGAGTAATCTCAATAATTACAGATTTTACACCATATGCTGTACTAGCACTTATGGCAAATGCCATAAGCAGAATAGATATTGAGAATATGGCTCCAATCTTGGTTGTTCTTTTATGTGTATATATAGCAGGATTATTTCATATTTTAGTATCTACTAGTTTACTTATAAGCATTATAGCTAAACTGAGCCCAATTAAATTTCTAAAGAAATTTTTCCCGGCACAATCTGTTGCATTTACAACGCAATCTTCTGTTGGAACAATTCCAGTAAATGAAGAATGTCTGAAAATATGGGCGTTTCAGATAATATAAGATCATTTGTACCTGCCATTGGTTCAGTAGCTGGAATGCCAGGATGTGCTGCAATTTGGCCATGCTTACTTGCTTTATTTACTGCAAATTCTATGGGCCTTAATTATGGTTTTAGCGATTATTTGATTCTTATTGCAGTAGCATTGCTTGTTTCTTTAGGAACTGTAGGAGTGCCAGGAACTGCAACTATAACTGCAACTGCTGTTTTTGCAACCATAGGACTTCCAATCGAGATGATAATTTTAATGCAGCCGATATCAGCAATTGCAGACATGATGAGAACTACAACGAATGTAACCTCTGCTGGCTCAACAGCACTTATCGTTGCATCGCTCGAAAATGAAATTGACAGAGAAAAATTCAATTCATAATGACATTTAAAAAGAAGCTTCAAAACGAAGCTTCTTTTTTAGTCTAAGCTTACAAAGCCAAAACCTATAGTTTCAAGTCCCAAATGTGTTGTAAGCACAGAGGATAATTTCATCTCTATGACAAGTTCAGCATTTTCTAGCTCTTCTTTTAGACCATCTTTCATTATCTCATAATCTTTAAAATCTCTTGCATGTGCAATAAGTGCAATGTATTTTTTA
This sequence comes from Tissierellia bacterium, assembly GCA_030527425.1. GTDB lineage: Bacteria > Bacillota > Clostridia > Tissierellales > Peptoniphilaceae > JAUNAV01. The sequence continues at coordinate 3,763 of JAUNAV010000035.1, read as the reverse complement.
GATTTTTTAACTCTTTTTTTGGACAATTCTATAAATTGTTTAAGGCTCTTTTTATCTCCAAATACTTTTTTACATGGCTTTAACGAGCCATCTTCAACAGTCAATATAGTATTTAACTTTACCATATCTCCAATATTAGATAGAGATTTTGGTATTCTTCCACCTTTAGCAAGATTTTGAAGGGATCTTAGCAATAAATAAACTTCTGATTTTTCTGCTAAAATATAATTAGCTTTTTTAGAAAGATAATCTAAATCATCATTTCCTTTTTTTATCTCTTCATTTAATAATAGCGCACAAACAGCTGTTACCGGTCCGCCACTTTTAGTATCTAAAACTTTATATTCTTTTAATCTAGCATCATCCATACTTTCAAAAGCAAGTCTTGTCATCTGCATAAGACCGCTTATATTTTTGCTTACTGGAATTACTAAAAATTTCTCATATCCTTCATTCAAGTAGGATTTGACAAATTCCTGAAATTCCCCTGTTGAAGGCATAGTAGTATGAAGAAATTCTTCTTCCAAAAAATCATAAATCTCTTCAGTATCTATATCCTTAAATTCAGTATAAACTTTCTCATCTCTTAAAATCTTGTAAGGAAAAAGAGCAAGATCATATTTTTTAGCCAATTGTGGGTCAAAACATGATGAAGTATCGATGATAATTTTTGTCTTACTCATACATCCTCCTCATAATTAGACATATACCACTATACTTTAATTAGTAGAGTATTCAATAACTTGTTGAACTCATTTTATGTTAAAATTAGTATAGGAGGTTATTATGAAAATTTTAGCAGCAATAGATTCTTTTAAAGGCTCGCTTTCATCAGTTGAAGCAGGCAAAATAGTTAAGAAAGCAGCACTTAATGTAAATGATGATATCGATTTTAAAATTAAACCAATCGCTGATGGTGGTGAGGGAACTGTAGATAGTTTTCTATCCTTAAAAAATTCAAAAAAAATAGAATTGACAGTAAATGATCCCTTAATGCGAAAAACTAAGGCTTATTATGCAACAATTGATGATTTAGCAATTATGGAGATGAGTCAGGCAGCAGGTCTTACAAAATTGAAAGATGATGAGAAAAATCCAATGCTTACAAGTACCTACGGCGTAGGTCAAATGATTAATCATGCTTTAGAAAATGGTATAAGACGCTTTATAATTGGAATTGGTGGTTCTGCTACAAATGATTGCGGACTTGGAATGCTTAAAGCATTGGGATGTAATTTTTTAGATAAAAATAATAAAGAAGTGGGCATATGTGCTGATGCCATAAAAGACATACACTCGATAGATATTAAATATATAAATCCAAAATTAAAAGAATGCGATATTAAAATAGCATCAGATGTGGATAATCCTTTGTATGGAAAAAATGGAGCAAGCTTTGTATATGCAGCTCAAAAAGGTGCAGATGATCAAATGATAAAAGTACTAGATGATTATCTAAGATATTTTGCCAAAAAAACTTCTGAAATAATAGATAATGATCCTAATTATCCTGGATGCGGAGCAGCAGGCGGACTTGGATTTGCATTTAAATATTATTTAAATGCAAAGCTTCAAAAAGGAATTGATATAGTATTTAAAGAATTAGAAATTGAAGAGAGCATAAAAGAAAGTGATCTAATCATTACTGGAGAAGGCAAAATGGATAGACAAACTTCTATGGGAAAAGTAATTTCTGGAATTGGAAAACTTTCTAAAAAATACGACAAAAAAGCAATTGCATTTTGTGGTAGTTTTGAAAAAGAAGCCCTAAATGTACATGATATAGGAATAGATGCAATCTTTTCTATCCAAAAAGAAGCTGTAGATTTAAAAAAAGCTATGGATAAAGAATATGCAAAGGAGAATTTATACCTTTGTGCATTAGAAGTTTTTAAACTAATTAATACTTATGGAGGCATATAATGGAATTTACTTTCTCAACACTCGGTGCCATAATGGCCCTTGTTATATCAATTGTGCTTATAATCTTTAAATTTCAAGCAACCTATTCTTTAATAATTGGTGCTATAATTGGAGGGATAATTGGTGGAGGCGATCTTGTAAATACTGTAAATGCAATGGTTAGTGGAGCTGAAGGAATGATGAGCTCAGTTTTAAGAATAATGACTTCTGGTATTCTTGCAGGCGCCTTAGTAAAGACAGGCTCTGCTGAAAAGATAGCTGATACTATAATTGACAAATTAGGTGATAGACTTGCAATAGTTTCTATTTCTATTTCAACTATGATAATCTGTGCAATTGGAGTTTTTGTAGACATTTCTGTAATAACAATAGCTCCTATCGCTTTGGTAATTGCATATAAACTTAAAATAAATAAAATGGCGGTTTTAATAGCAATGATTGGTGGAGGTAAAGCTGGAAATATAATTTCACCAAATCCAAACACAATAGCAACTGCAGAATCATTTAAAATTCAATTAACAGATCTTATGCTTAGAAATTTAATACCTGCTATAATTGCTCTAGTTGTGACAATTATTATAGCAATTTTATTAAGTAAGAAAGAATCAACTAAAGTAGTAGATAGTGAATTAGAAAAAAATGAAGAAGATAAATTACCTAATTTCATAAATTCTATTATAGGTCCTCTATGCGTTGTAATACTTCTTTCCCTAAGGCCTCTATTTGACATAAATATAGATCCACTTGTAGCATTGCCATTAGGTGGAATAATTGTTCAAATTTCTACAGGCAATTTAAGTACCACTAGAGAAAATTTTACCTATGGCTTTATGAAAATAAGTTCTGTATGTGCATTATTAATTGGCACAGGAACCATAGCAGGGATAATTAAATCATCTAATCTACAAACTGACATTCTAGCTTTAATCGATCAAATGAATTTACCAACTTTTATACTTGCACCTATATCAGGAATTTTTATGGCTGCTGCAACAGCATCGACTACAGCTGGAGCAACCGTTGCTAGCCAAACTTTCTATGAAGCTTTAAAATCATCTGGAATTGATATGATCTCAGCAGGAGCCATGCTTCATGCAGGTTCAACTGTGCTTGATTCCCTTCCTCATGGATCATTTTTTCATGCAACAGCAGGAAGTGTAAATATGAATATAAAAAATCGAATGAAATTAATTCCATTTGAAATGTTAATAGGATTAAGTTCAACAATTAGTGCAATTGTAATATATTTTATAGCAAATTAATAGCGGCAGATTTTAATCGCCGCTGATATTTGCTAACCATATATCTTTATGTTTTTTTCTATATTGAAGCATTGTGATATTCTCACTTTTTGAAAATTTACGATACAAAGTAGATGGATTTTTAAAACCTAATTTCCTAGCTATTTTTGATATTTTATAATCTGTATTTAAAAGTAGCATTTTAACTTGTTCTAATTTCACCTCATCATTAAATTCATTGAACTTTTTTCCTGTATTTTTTCTAATAATCGCTGAAACTTTTCTTTCACTTAGAAAAAATTCCTTGGCAATATCCTTTAGCTTAAAATTAAATTTGTAATTAATTCTCATGAACTTATCTATCCTAAAAAAATAATCCATATCATCAATTATATTCATCTTCTTTCGATCAGTTGTATCATTTATAAACCATTTTCTATAATTAAAGTAGTCCAATAATTCAGGAATACCCTTCTGACTGAAAAAAGTTAAAAAGTCTTTTATTTTATAAAATCTATAATTATCAAAAATATTCGCATCTGAAAGGGCTATTTCTTTTAGGTCTGATTTTTGCTCTATATTTTCATTCCAATCTACAA
>JAUNAV010000093.1 GCA_030527425.1 Tissierellia bacterium | reverse complement strand
ATGTTTAAATTACAAAAGAAAAATATATTGATTACAATAGGTGTAATAATAAGCTTCATGTCTACCATATTATACAGCTATTTACTATCATACTTTATAGACTTAATAAGCAGTTCTGATGAATATAACTTGATAAAAGTGGTATTTATTCTTTTACTAGTAGTAATTATTGCAGGATTCGCAAAAATCTTTTTAGGCGAGTGGCTGCCAATGAAATTACTTTTAGAAAAATCAATCAGTTCAACAGTTGATTTGATGAAAAGATTTTTAAAATTTCCTTTTCACATATATAACATGCATCAAAAAGGATACTACATAAATGTAATAACTAGCTCCGCTTTTACTTATGGAGATATTTATACTCATTTAACTGTTCAATTACCAGCAAATGCATTTATAGCATTAATTATGGTTATTATAGCTTTTAGTTTATCTATTTATTTTGGTATTTTGTTTTTATTATTTATACCAATTTGCTATCTTATAACTTTAAAGCCTTCTAGAATGCTTTCTGAATTTCAAAAAATAGGTCTTCCAACACAAGATAAATTTTTACAAGAAACTAAGCATATTATAGATTCTAAAAGAGAGATAAATATTTTAAAAGCCAATAACTTTTTTAATCAAAGATACAAAAAGATAAATGATAAATATCTCGATTTTATCAAGAAGTTTAGATTTTATTCAATAATTTCTAATAATCTGCCATCATTACTTGCTAATCTATTTCAAGTATTTACGCTATTTATTTCAGCTTATCTTTTGGGTAAAGGAATCTTTAGTGTAGGAAATACAATTTTTATATATACAATTTCTGGCTTATATAAAGAACCAATTTATAGAATATTTGAAATATTAATCTATTATAGGATTAATAAAGTCCATATTGACAGAGTTAGAGATACATATATAGAATCTAAAGAAGAATCAAAATTCCTTGATATCTATAAGCAAAATGATGGAGATTATTTATTAAAAATTGATGATATTAAACTATTTGCAGATAAAAAGAATGAAATTCATCTATTTGATGGCAAAGATATCTCAATTAAGAAAAATACTTTGACTTTAATAAAAGGATCTAATGGAACAGGCAAATCCTTATTTATAAATTATATTACAGGCAATTCTGAAATAGAAAATGCAAAAGGAGAATTTCTACTTTCTGATAAACTCAAAGATGTCGCGTATTTAACCTATCCAATTGTTTATATTGATGGTAGCTTCAAGGAAAATACTTTCGGAAGAGAAATAGATCAAAAACTTTTAGATATTCTATCAATCGATTATGAAGATAAATATATAAAGACTTCACCAATTAATTTAAGTTATGGTGAAGGACAAAAACTAAATCTATTGCGTGTATTATCAGATAAGAGCGATGTTTTAATACTAGATGAACCTTTTTCAAATCTTGATACTGACACAATAGAAAAACTTAGCCTGTATTTAAATGATCTAAAAAAGAAAAAAACTATAATCGCAATAGTTCATGGAGAGCAATTAGATAAATATGCTGATGATATTTATTTGATATCAGATCATAAGATTGAAAAACAGCTATAAATTA
>JAUNAV010000092.1 GCA_030527425.1 Tissierellia bacterium | reverse complement strand
AAAAAAAAGATAGTGTTAGTAGAATTTATCCACCAACACTATTTATTGTAGAACCATTTAAAAGAGTTGTAAATCAACTCTTTTTTATTTGAAGTTATAAGAAATAAAAAAAATGATATCTTCTTATAAGATACCATTTTTAATAAAAGGATAATAAATTTAAAATTATGAAACCGATATTATTAGAGTCTAAAATAGAATAAAAAGAATTTGTATTATTTATGAATTTTGACAATCTGGGCAAAGTCCGGAAAATTCAAAAGTATGACCGGTTATCTTAAATCCTGTTTGTTCTTCTATTTTCTTTTCAATTTCATGAACTGGACAATGATCTAAATCTATTGTCTTACCACAGTTTGTACAAATGATTTGATGGATATGATTTTCATTATTTAGCTGATAGTAAGCAACACCATCTTGACCAACACTTTTCAAAACAATATCCGCATCTGTAAATGTAGCCAAATTTCTATAAATAGATGAAATTTTAATTTTATCATTTTTTAATTTATCGAAAATTTGATCTGCATTAAGAGGGAATTCTTCATGTAAAAGATTTAGTATTTCAATTCTCGTTTTAGTTGTTTGTAAACCTGCTTTTTTTAATTCATCCATTTTAATCACCTCATATACTTATATACAGTTAAATTATATATAAGAATAAAAAAATTTACAACAATCACTTGACAATGAGAATCATTCCTATATAATTATATAGTAATGATTCTCATATGAGAAAATAAAGCAGATAAAAAGGGAGTATTTATGAAAAAAATAATAGCATTTATTCTTTCGTTAGCACTTTTAACTGGATGTGTTAAAACAGGAAATAATGTAGAAGAAGGAAAATTAAATGTAGTAACATCATTTTTCCCAGCTTACGATTTAGTTAGTAGAGTTGGTGGAGAACATGTTAATGTAACAAATTTAACAGAAACAGGTGATGCTCATACGTATGAACCAAGTATTAAAGATATGGAAGCTATTACGAAAGCAGACCTATTAGTAGTTAATGGTGCAGGATTTGAACCATGGATTGAAAATATTAAAACGAATAATCCTGATTTAAAAATTTTGGAATTATCCGAAGGTATTGAATTAATGGAAGGTAATCACGATCATGATCATGAACATGATAATGCTGAAACACACGATCATAATCACGATCACCACCATGAAAAAATAACTGAAAAAGATGTAGATGATAGACAATTAATTGAATTTAAAGGTAAATGGCATTCTATAACAGAATTTATCGAAGATGGAACTTTAAATCCACTTGTTGAATTTGTTTCTCTAGAAAATAAGCAAGAAATAAAAGATGCTAAGTCTGGTTTATTAAATGATTTTAAAACAGACTATTCTGAAATGGAAATAAAAGATAATTCTATTGAAATCGACGGAAAAGAATTTAAATATTCTTATGACGGTTTTATTTTTGAAGACGGTCATCATCATCCACATGTTTGGTACAAGTTCAAATTACTTGACGAAACAAAGGATGCTCCAAAATATATCGTAATTAATGACCACGGATTTAAGGCTAATCAAGAAAAAGATCCTAATCATGTAGATCATATTCATCTAGCA
>JAUNAV010000002.1 GCA_030527425.1 Tissierellia bacterium | reverse complement strand
TTCTTTTTCTTCTTTTTCTTCTTCTTGATCATCTGGTTTACTAGCTACTATTATATCTATAACAGAGTCTTTTTCTACTTCAGAATTAGCTTCTAATGACTGATATATGACATTATCTTCATCAACTTCATCAGTTTTTCTATTACTTATTTGTCCAATCTTTAAACCACTATTTTCGATTTGATCTAATGCATCTTCTCTTGATAAATTGTACAAATCGGGCACTGTTACATATTCAACTTCTTTTTGTTCACTTCCTAAACTTACTACAATATCAATATTTTCATTAGAATCTACAACCTCGCCAGCTTTTGGGCTTTGATCAAAGATTATATCTTTTTCATAATCATCAGAATATTCACTGCTTCTTTTTCCTAATTTTAAACCAACTTCATCTAAAGCATCTTCAGCTTGATCAATAGTCATATTTGTAAGATCAGGAACCTCTACCTCACTTCCTTCACTAATTACAAGCTGCACTTCTGATCCTTTATCTACTTTCTGTTTTGCCTTAGGATCTTGGCTAATAACATTACCCTTTTGTATGTCCTCGCTATTTTCATATCCTTTAATTACAGGTTTAAGCCCTTCATCTTCCAATAATTTTAAAGCTGATTCTTCAGACATATCAATTACTGTCGGTATAGTAACTTTAGTATCTGTTGAATCTTTCAAAAACATATATGCAACAGAGATTACTGATAAAAGAAAAATTAAGATTATTATTGTAGGTATAAATTTATTCTTTTTTTTAGGCTTTTGATCTTGATTATCTTCTTTTTTTGTTTTCTCTTGAATATAGACAGCTTTTTCATTATTGTTATTTTTAATTTGCGCATCATCAATCTTTTTCATTTTAATAGTTTCAGTGCCTATATTTTCTTCAACATAAGGACTTTCTAATGCATCAACTAGTGATGTTGCAGATAAAAATCTGTCAGCAGGATTTTTTGAAAGAAGCTTCATTATGATATTATTCAACTTGTCAGAAAGTCTTGGATTTATTTCTTTAGGTTCAACAGGTTCATCTTGAATGTGCATTATAGCAATGCCTACAGAATTATCTGAATCGAAAGGAACTTTTCCTGTTGCCATTTCATACATTACTACTCCTAAAGAATATAAATCAGATTTCTCATCCACAAACTTACCCTTTGCTTGTTCTGGTGATATATAATGTACTGTGCCTAAAATTGAATTGGTATAAGTTATTGTAGCATTTGATGAGACTCGAGCAATTCCAAAGTCAGTTACTTTAAGCAAAGAAAATTTATCTATTAGTATATTTTGTGGCTTTATATCTCTATGGATAATATTTGAAGAATGAGCACATTTTAAAGCTTGTGCTATTTGTATAGAAAAATCTTCAATGTCTTCATTACTAAGCACCTTATTTTTATCAATGAAATCTTTTAAAGTCTCACCTTCGATGTATTCCATTACTATATAATATATTTTTTTGCCATCTATAAAATCTTCACCAATATCAAAAACATTAACTATATTTATATGTGATAATTTTGCAGCTGATTGTGCTTCATTATTAAATTTTCTTAAAAATTCATTATCCTCAACATATTGTTCCTTCAAAACTTTAACGGCTACAATGCGCTTAAGTAATTCATCATTTGCTTTATATACTTTAGCCATTCCACCAGTTCCTACTTTTTTGAGGATTCTATATCTATTTCCTAATAACAAGTTTTCCATCTTATCCTCAAATCATTATAGTGGTCACAGTAATATTATCATGCCCACCTTTTCTTATTGCTAAATCAACTAAGTTTTTTGAAATATCCTCGGCTGTATTATTTTGCGAAACCAAAGTTGTTATTTCTTCATGGCTTAATTCATTAGACAATCCATCCGTAACCATAAGTACTATGTCATCCTTATTCATTTCAAAAGAGATACTATCAGGACTTATTGTTTTTTCAATGCCAACAGCCTTGGTTATGGCACTTTTATTATTATAATTTTTCGCTTCTTCTTCACTAATACTGCCACTATCTAATAACTCATTTACTACTGAATGATCTCTAGTAATCTGTTTTAGAATCCCTCCAGTAAACAAATATGCTCTGCTATCTCCTACATGTGAAAAATGATAAAGTTGATTATCATAATCTAAACAAACGCAAACAACAGTTGTCCCCATTTGACGAAATTCTTCAGAGCTTTGCGCATAATCATATATGACAGAATTTGCGTAGCTTATAGCTTCTTCTTGTAAATTTACAGTTTTTGTTTTATTTATATTTTCTTTAATGTACTTAATAATATATTTAACCGCAAGTTTACTAGCAGCATCGCCTCTATTATGTGCTCCAAGCCCATCAGCTACTATAAAAAATGCATGTTTATCTAGCTCTAGTGCACCATAAAAATCCTGATTGTCATTTCTAACCTTACCTATATTTGAAATTGAACTATACTTCATGTCTACCTCATATAATTATTTCTTAATTGTCCACAACTTGCATCTATATCTATTCCCATCGAATGTCTGATGGTTGCATTTAATCCATTTTTATTGAGATTTTCTTGCATTTTATCAATAACATTATTTTTTGTTTTTTCATATTTAAACTCCTCAATAGGATTAAGAGGAATTAAATTAATATGTACATTTTTATGTTTAAATAATCTAGTTAGCTCTTTTATGTCATCTTTTGTATTATTCAACTCATCAATTACTACATATTCGAAACTAACTCGCCTATTGGTCTTTTTAAAATAATAATCCGTCGCTTTTATTATATCATCAATACTGAATTTATTAGCTATCGGCATATATTGTCTTCTTTTGTAGTCAAAAGCATAGTGAAGAGAAACTGCTAATTTTATATCTAAATCGGTATCTGCTAAATCATAAATTCTATTGCAGAGTCCTGATGTTGATATAGTTATTGATCTATGAGAAAGATTTCGACCTTTTTTATCTGTAAGCAAGTTTAAAAATTTTATTATATTGTCAAAATTATCTAATGGTTCTCCAATGCCCATTATTACTATATTGTTAATATTGCCATTAATTCTTTCCAAAAGATAAACCTGTTCTATAAGTTCTGAAACAGTTAAATTTCTAACAAATCCATTTTTCGTTGAGGCACAAAATTTACATCCCATTTTACAACCTATCTGTGATGAAATGCATATAGTTTTTCTATCATCATAATTCATAAAAACTGCCTCAACAATATTTTTATCTTCTAATTGAAGTAGATATTTTTTTGTTGAGTCGACTTTAGAACTATAAGTCTTTAAGACATTAATCTTAGGAAATTTAAAATTATCAATTAATTTCTTTCTAAGCTTAAGAGATAGATCAGTCATCTGTTCAAAACTATTTATAGCATTTTTATGAATTTGGCGATAGATTTGCTTTGCTCTAAATTTTTTTTCACCTAAATTGACAATCAATTCTTCTAATTCATTTAAATTTTTATCATTTATATACAAATCTATCACCTCTGTTTAATGAACTTAGCCATAAAAAATCCGTCGGTATGATTATCTACAGCATTTAATTCAATATATTCATTATTTTCTATTTTAATATTTTTCATAAAACTCTTATTATTTATGAATTTAAAATTATCTTCATTTTCTAATTTTCCTAGTGAACATGTAGAAAAAACTAATATCCCGCCTACTTTTAGATACATAACAGCATTATTTAATATCTTCCTTTGTAATTTTGATAACTCAATTATATCTTCTAATTTTCTATTATATCTAATTTCTGGCTTTCTACCCATAAGCCCTAGACCGGCACAAGGAAGATCACATAAAACATAATCAAATCTGTTTTTAAATTCATCTATCATTTCACTCGCATCATAATTAGTTATTTTAATATTTCTAAGCCCTAGTCTTTTTATATTATCTTCGATTAAATAGTTTTTAGATTTTGAAATATCATTTGCTATTATTTTAGAAGAGTTTTTTGTAATTTGACAAATATTGCTAGTTTTAGTTCCAGGCGCCGCGCAAAGATCTAAAATTTCTGAATTTTCTAATGGATCTAAAATGTCACATACCAAAGAACTAGCCTCGCTTTGAATTATGAAATATCCTTTTTTAAATGCTTCTGTTTCTAAAATACTATTTGGATTTTCAACGATCAAAGAGTTATTTGAAATTTTCGATTCTCTTAAAATAAATCTATCAGATAGCATATTTACAAGTTTTATTTTATTGCATTTTAAATTATTTACTCTTATACTAAATACAGGATTTTTATTGTTGCTTTCAAGCAGTTTTTCTACAAAATTGAAATCATAGCAATCTATTAAATATCTAACTATATCCAAAGATGTAGAGTATTTGATTGACAAATATTTATATTTATCAGTCTCTTCTATATTCCATAATGATTTATCATCGATTGCACGTCTTAAAATAGCATTTATATAGCCAGAATCTCCTCTAGATATACCTTTCGTAAATTCAACTAAGTTATTGACAATAGCATAGTTTTTCTTATTCAGAAATCTAATATTATAAAGTCCTATCTGCAATATAGTGCGAGCTTTTTTATTTGGAAATTTTTTAGACGAATTTTTTATTATATGATCTAGATAAATTCTATTTTCTAAAACACCATATACTATTTCTGATATATAGGAAATTTTTTTATTATCTCTTATTTCATTGAGCAATTCATTACTTTTTTTACCTTCAAAATTAACCTTCATCAATATATTAAAGGCATAATAAAATTCGTTATTTTTCATAATTTATGTTATTTACATTAAAATCATTACCTCTTAAGAAAGAATTTACATCCATCATTTTCTTGCCAGGCTTTTGTATTTTACCGATTTTTATAATTCCATTTTTACAAGCTATTTCTAAATGGTCTTTACATACTTCAAGATTACCAATATTACTTACTTCTTCTTTTATAAATTCTAAACAGTCTATTTTGTAATTCTCATCTTTTAGCTTGAAGAAAACTTGAGGATATGATCTAAATGCTCTCCATTTATTTATTATATTTTCGCCTTTTTCATTAAAAGTGATTAAACCATCTTCTTTAGTGATTTTTTTACTAAAAGTTGCTAAACTATCATCTTGTTTGATTCTACTTTTATACAAGCTATCATAGTTTTTGATAGTTTCAAGCATAGCTCTTGCACCATAGTAAGACAATTTTTCGCTTAGAGAAATAAAATCGTCATCTTGTTTTATCTGAATATCTTTTTGAAGTAATATATCACCACTATCCATACCTTTTTCTATAAGCATAGTAGTAGCTGCAGTCTCTTTTTTTCCATTTAATAATGTATATTGAATAGGACTTGGGCCTCTATAATCTGGTAATTTAGATGGATGAAGATTTAATATTCTATCTTTATATCTCTCCAATAATTTTGAACCAATCAATTGTCCAAATGCTACTACGACTATATAATCTAAATCATATTTTTCTAAATCATCTAGAAACTCTTCTGAATTTACAGTATCAGGTGTAATGTATTCTAGGTTATTATCAATAGCATATTTTTTTACAACTGTTGGTGTAAATTTATTCCTATTTCTTTTTTTATCTTTTGCACTGACTACTAATCTTATATCTATATCTTCGTCTTTATTTAATAAATCTAAGGTTTCCAGAGAAAACTCTGGAGAGCCCATAAAACATATATTAATTTTTTTCATCATATCTCACTTCGTCTATATATTTATCCACAAATAGAATTCCATTTAGATGATCTATTTCATGGCATGCACATCTTGCTTTTAAATCATACCAGTCTTCAATATGTTCATTGCCATCTTCATCAGTAAACTTTATTTTTATATGTTGTGGTCTTTTTACAGTTCCATTAAAATCAGGTACAGATAAACAACCTTCAACATCTACCTGCTCACCATCTTCTTCTATAATCTCTGGATTTATTAACTTAACTAGACCATCTCCAACATCAATGGTTATTAGTCTTTTTAGCAATCCTATTTGAACTGCTGCTAAACCCACACCATTATCATCATACATGGTGTTTTTCATATCATCTAAAATTTGTTTAATTCTATCATCTATTTTTTCAACTACTCTTGATTTTTTTCTTAAGATAGGGTCCCCCATCTTTCTGATATTTCTAATTGCCATATTTCCTCCTATAGAAAGATTTTACTTTTAAGATAAATCTTTATCAAATATCATCAAAGTCTACACAATAAACTTTACTTATACCCTTATTTTGCATTGTGACCCCATAAATACTTTCTGCAAGCTGCATAGTAGTTTGTCTATGTGTTATCATTATAAATTGTGTATTTTTTGATAAAGTTTTTAAATATTCAATATATCTTTTAATATTTGTTTGGTCTAGGGCAGCATCAATCTCATCTAATAAGCAAAAAGGCGAGGGATTTGCTTCAAATATAGCAAATAGTAGACTTACTGCTGTAAGAGATTTTTCTCCACCAGACAATAAATTAATATTCTTTAAGCTTTTTCCTGGTGGTTTTGCTGAGATTTCAACTCCTGATTCTAAGATATTTTTATTATCTAAGCTTAATTTCGCCTCTCCACCTAAAAATAAAGATTTGAAAATTTTCTTAAAATTACTATTTATAATTTCAAAATTCTTTTTGAATTCAACTTTCATATCATTTTCAAGCTGAGATATTAACGACTCTATTTCTTTTTTAGACTCTATTAGATCTTTTCTCTGCTTACTTAAGAAATCAAATTGTTCTTTATTTTGTAAGTATTTATCCTTAGAGTCATTTTCAAAAAATCCTACATTATTTATTTTTTTAATAAGCTTATTTATACTCTTTTTATCTACTTTTCTTTTTTCAACACCTTCTAAAGAGTCATTTTCAATTTTAATATCAATCAAAAAATTATTCACATCATTAATCAAGTCATTTAACTTATCCTTCGCATTATCTAAATTTAATCTCATTTTTGAATTTAAAATATCAATTTGTTTAATTTCTTTGTTTTTCTCATCAATTTCATTTTTATCTTCTTCAATTTGTTTTTCTAACTTTACTTTTTCGTTTATTAAATTAGATTTATTTTTTTTATTTTCTTTAATTTTTTCCAGAAAATCAACGGTTAGACTTTCTTCTTTTTCTATCTTTTTACTTGATTCTATTAATTCTTCTTTTAATTGGTTTTTTATTTTAATAGACATTTTATGATCTTGAAGAAGATTATCAAGAGAATTAGATAATTCAGATTTGTTGTTGTTGTAAATAAAAATATCTCTTTTTGCAATTTCAAGCTTGTTTCTTAATTTGTCATTTTGTTTTTTATATTCAGAGATTTTATTTTTAGTGGAATTTAATTCATTAACTAAAATATCATATTTAGCTTTCAGCTCATCCCTTTGTTCTACTAAAATCTTATACTCTTTTTGATCAGATTTTTCATCAACTAGCGATTGCATATCCAATTTAAATCTATTTAAATTATTTTTGTTATTTTCATTTGTCAAAGAAATCTTTTCGTTCTTTTCTAATAAATTACGTATTTGTTCTTCTAGTAAGCTGACTTCTTGATCTGTTATTTTTATCTTTTGATCAATTTCTTTTTCATTTCGTTTTAATTGTTGAATTGAATCTTTAAATTTAGCTAATAATTTATTGTATTTTACTATTTCAAGTTTTTGATCTCTTAATCTTTTTTTTCTATTCAATAAATTAGTATTAGCCCTATTTTTGCTTAATTTCCCAGCAACCATTGATCCCCAAGTATTTATAATGTCTAAGTTTAGTGTGATAATTCTATATCCAGTTATTTTATTAGATAAGTTAATTGCATCTTTAATATCTTTAACTATTACACAATTACCCAAGAAATGATATATTATATTATCCAATTTTTCATCATAATCGATAATATCATAGGCCATATCAATAACTTCAGGGAAATTTGGCCTTTGTCTTCTTATTCCTTTAATTTTATCTATAGGCAAAAAGGTAATTCTTCCTATTGAATATTTGTTAATATAATCAATTAACACCTTCGTTTCTTCTTGATTTCTTGTCACTATATTTTGCAAAGAAGATGATAAAAGAGTTTCGATAACACTTTCGTATTTATCATTTACATTTATTAAATTTGATAGTGTTGAAATATAATATTTTTCATATTGAGTATTTTTTGTCTTGTTTAAGAATTCTTGAATTTGATAGTAATATCCCTCATTATTACCATAGAGTTTTTGTGAAGTCTTAAAACTTGCTATCAATTGAGAAATCTTTAACTCAATTTGATTGGTCTTTTTATTTATTTCAAATAATTTATTCTCGATTTTTATTTTTTTATCTTTAAGTTCATCTAATTTTTCAATTATCTCTTTTAATTTAAGGGATAAATCATCTTTATATTCTGTATTTTTTTTAATTACTTCTTCATTTTTCTCTATTTTTATTTTTAAGTTACTTATCTCGTTTTCTAATTTCGACTTTACTTCTTCATTTCTTTTCGATAAATTGCTTTGTGTTTTTAAATCAACTTCTAAGTTATAAATTTTATCATTGATTTTCTCAAGTTTTTCGATTAAAATACTCAATTCTTCTTCTTTTTTTGATTCTAGAATATTATTGTCATTGATTAGTTTTTCTAAATCTTTAATTTCTTGATTTATATTATTAACTAGTTCAGTTGATTTTTTGATATTTTTATCTGCCTCATTTATTTTATCGCTTAAATTTAGACTATTACTTTCAAATTTTTTATTATCCTCATTAATCCTATCAATATCTTTATTTAAAAACTCAGACTTCTGTTTACATATTTCAATATTTTTAATTTTTTTATCATATTCTTCTTTCGATTTGCTAATCGTATTATCTAGATTTTCGATTTTATTTTTAATAGAATTAATATTTTTAGCTATAGGTTCAAGCCCATTATTTAATTTATTTAAAGAATTGTTTAGTCTATCTATCTTTTTTGTATTTAAATTTAATTCATTTTTATAATTTCTAATATTTGTATTTATATCTTCATATTTAAACACATAGTATGACTTAGCTAATTTATTTATTTCATCTTTCAATTTTTCGTATTTATTTTGATTATCATACTGCTTTTTTAAAAGTTCTAGTTCTTTTTTTTTGTATTCAAAGTCAGTATCAATAATTTTTAGATCGTCGTTAACTTTGCTTAAATTCTTCTCTGATTCTATTTTTCTATATTTATATTTTGATATTCCACTTGCTTCTTCAAATAAAATTCTTCTTTCTTTAGCAGATGAGTTTATGACAGAATCAATTCTACCTTGGCTAATAATCGAATAACCATCTTTTCCAATTCCAGTATCTAAAAATAACTCTTTAATATCTTTAAGCCTTACTTCATGATTATTTATTTTAAAATTAGATTGATTATCTCTATAAATTCTTCTCGTTATAGAAACTTCATCATAATCAATATCTAATTTTCTATCTAAATTTGAAAAAAATAGAGAAACTTCAGCATAGTTTAAAGGTTTTTTTTCATCTGTTCCAGAAAAAATTATATCTTCCATGCTATTTCCTCTAAGGCTTTTAGCAGATTGTTCACCCAAAACCCACCTAATAGCATCGGAGATATTACTTTTTCCACTGCCATTTGGACCAACAATGGCAGTGATTTGATTATTAAATTTAATATCTGTGCTATTGGCAAAAGATTTAAATCCTTTAAGTTTAATTTTTTCTAATCTTATAATAAATCACCACCATTATTAATAAAATCAATAATAAATCTATCAAGGTCAAAAGATATTTTTTGATCATTAAAGAGAATATATGACAAATTATCTGATATAAACTCAAAATTAATGGAATAATTATTATAAAAGTATTTTGCATTGACTTTCTTATTTCCGACAATCATAGATATATCTTTATTGCTTGCATGAATCACTAAATTAGTATTTCTAATATCTTTTTCAATTATTATCTTTTCAAACATCAATCTATAAATATAGCCTACTACTAATTGTCTAAAGGCCGCATGAAATGGTCCAGAAATAACATCTTCTCCTATATTTATATTATCAGTCGGTTGTAGTCCAATTCGTATTACTTCTATGTCATTGTATTTATATAAAATATAAATTTGAGCACATAATTTTATTGCATCAACCAATTCTAAAGGCTTGTAAAGTCCCTGTTTGTATAATTTTTCCAATAAAGTATCTTTAATCACAAGTGTTGGATAAATTCTTACCATATCTGGCTTTAATTCTATAGATTTCTTTGCTGTTTCAATGCTATTTTTAAAATCATCTTTATACAAACCTGGCATTATTTGGTGACCTAATTTGAACCCATATTCTTTAATCAGTCTACTTGCATAGATTGAATCATCTACACTATGGCCTCTTTGATTATATCTTAATATATTATTATTCATTGACTGTATACCAAGTTCTATTGTATCAACAGAATATTTTCTTAATAAATCCAATATGGAAATAGAAATATAGTCAGGTCTAGTCGACAGTCTTATTTCATCGATTATATTATTATCTTTATAAGATTTTGCAATTTTCAAATAATCAGTCATTGTTTGAGGATCTAGGCCTGTAAATGATCCGCCAAAAAAAGCAATCTCTCTTTTAACTGAATTATCATTAAAGTAATTTAGATAATTTTCAATTTGTTTAATTACAGAATTCTTATCAACTTTATCCTTGTAATTTGTAATCTTCACTTGATTGCAAAAAGCACAATCATGTGGACAACCTAAAAAAGGTATAAAAATAGGTATAATATAATTTTTCTTATGCATTTTCAACAATCTTTTCTAAAGCTTTTTTTGCAGCATCCTGCTCTGCCTGTTTTTTACTTTTTCCATTACCTTTTGCAAGTATTCTATTTTTACATTTGACTTCTATGTAAAAAGTTTTATCATGATCAGGACCTACTTCTTTAGTTATCTCATAATTAAGAATAGTTTTAAAATTCTTATTATAATATTCCTGAAGCCTAGTCTTATAGTCAACAAATAATTCATTCTTAGATAGTAAATTTTTTACTTTATCACCAAAATTTTCTAATATGAAATTGTATAAAAAATCATATCCGGCATCTAAATAAATAGCTGCGCATACTGCCTCAAAAGCATCTGCTTTTAGGCTTTTTTTGTTTTTACCTCCATGAAGCTTCTCTCCTCTACCTAAAAGCAAAAAGTCAGAAATTGACAATTGATCGGAAGCAAAAGCAAATGATGATTCGCATACTAATTGACTTCTTATTTTGGTTAATTTTCCTTCTGGATAGTCTATATGTTTTTTAAAAAGCGCCTCGCTGACAATTAAATCTAATACACTATCTCCTAAAAACTCTAATCTTTCATTAAATTTTGTTTTTTTTGTCATTGACTCATTAGCATATGAGCTATGAGTCAATGATGTATTTAGTAAATTAAGATCTTTAAATTCATATTTTAAATATAACTTTTGAAATTTTTGAAGATCTTTAATTCTCTGATCACTCAAAGTCGCCATTTATTCCTCTTTTTGTTCTATTTTTTCAATCATTTGATTTAAAGTTTTAATATCATCTAATTCATCTTCTTCAAATTCGATATTAAACTCATCCTCAACAGTCATAATGAAATCTAAAAGATCAATAGAATCTATATCCAAATCTTTAACTAAATCAGCATCAAAATCTATTTGATCGGCACTAAGTTCTAATGAGTCTTCAACTATTTTTATAAATTTTTCTCTAAGCATAATTCCTCCTTTAAATAGCTTATAACATCTTTTTCAATATAATCAATCAATAACAACAATGCATTTTTAAACGCTCTTTTATCAGAATTTCCATGAGCTTTAAATACTGCTTTGTTTACGCCCAATAAAGGCGCTCCTCCAACTTCTTTATAATCAAATACTTTAAGACTGTTCTTTAGCTCACTTTTAAAAAGCAAAGCTGCAAATTTAGTTTTTGCAGATGATTTTAAAGCACTTTTTAATTGATTTAAAATAGCAACAGCCATACCTTCAGCGCTTTTTAAAGCTATATTACCATCAAATCCATCAGCTACAATTACATCAGCTGTACCATTTAAAATATCTCTTGCCTCTATATTACCAATAAAATCAATTCGTTTTTCATTTTTTAATAATTTATAAGTTTCTTTCGACAGCTTATTTCCTTTATGCGACTCAACTCCGATGTTTAATAGTCCAATTCTTGGTTTTTTATTATCAAATACAAATTTAGAATAAATATCTCCCATAATTGCAAAGTCTCTTAAAAATTCACTTTTACAATCAACATTTGCACCAGAATCTACCAAGAGACTATTTCCTTTCAAAGTTGGTATGCTAGCAGCTAAAGTAGCTCTTTTGATAGATTTTATTCTACCTGTAATAAAAATTCCACATGATAATAAAGCTCCAGTGCTTCCACAAGAAATCAAGCCATCGCAATCAGAGTCATTTAATCTATTAAAAGCCATAACCATCGATGATTTTTTCTTTTTTCTAATCGCTCTAACCGGATCTTCATCATTGCTTATCGTTTCTAATGAATTTATTATTTCATAGTCTTTTGGTTCAATCTTATTTTCTAATTGTTTTTCTAAAAACTTTTCTTCTCCCACAAAAACGAATTGAATTTTTTTTAAATTATATATTTCAACGCAAGCATCTATTATATCTTTGGCTCCATTATCAGATCCTAAAGTATCTATTACGATTTTCATTTTTTTTACTCCTTATTCTTAAAGAAAAAAGATAGTGCAAAAAACACTATCTTATTCAACATCAAGAACTTCTTTACCTTTGTAATAACCACAATTTGGGCAAACTCTATGGGGCATCATAGGTTCATGGCAATTTGGGCATTCTACAAAGCTAGCTTTTTGTAATCTATATGATGAAGCTCTTCTTTTATCTCTTCTTGTTTTAGATGTTTTTCTCTTTGGTACTGCCATCTTAACACCTCCTCTTACGAGAATAAGCAATCTACTTAATTATATATCTATTTTTATCAAATGTCAATTAATTAAATAAGATTTTGAGTGTCTTTAGCAATCATTAGTTCTTCATTTGTAGCAACCACCATAACTTTAACTGAACTATCTTCAGTTGAAATTACATGTTCACCACCTCTGACATTATTTTTGTCATGATCAATTTTAATACCAAATTGTTCAAAGCCTTTCATAATGTCTTCTCTCATTGTGATAGAATTTTCTCCAATTCCTCCAGTAAATACTATTGCATCGCAATTTTCAATCTCTGCCATATATCCTGCTAAATATTTCTTTACTCTATTACTAAACATTTTAAGAGCTGCATCAGCTTTTTCATTTCCTTTTTCTTGTGCTTCTTCCAAGTCTCTAAAATCTGAACTTACTCCTGAAATTCCTAAGACACCAGAATGTTTATTTAGTTCATTATTAACTTCATCTGTTGTCATATTCTCATTATCCATTAAGAAAGTTACAACAGTTGGATCAAGATCTCCTGATCTTGTACCCATTACTAGTCCTTCTAGAGGAGTTAGTCCCATGGTAGTATCAATACTTTCTCCATTTTTAACAGCACATAAACTTGATCCATTTCCTAAATGGCATGATACTAGATTTACTTTTTCTTGTGGTTTTTCAAGTAATTCACTTACTCTTTTTGTTATATATTTATGACTTGTTCCATGGAATCCATATTTTCTTAATGAATATTTTTCATAGAATTTATAATCTATTCCATATAAGTAATTTTCCTGTGGCATTGTTTGATGGAAGGCTGTGTCAAATACTGCTACATTTTTGACATTAGGTAATAATTTTTCACATGCCTCAAGACCCATCAAATTTGCAGGATTATGAAGTGGAGCAAATTTAGTATATTCCTTAACGGCTTTTTTCACTTCATCGTCTATTATCACTGATTTTGCTATTTTTTCTCCACCATGTACAAATCTATGACCAACTCCATCTATTTCAGAAAGATCATTGATTACACCATTTTCTTTATCTGTTAATGCTTCAAAGACATATGAAACTGCTTTGGTATGGTCTTTCATTTCTTTTTCAATAATGAATTTATCCTTGCCTTCAACTTCTTGTATTAGTCGAGATCCTTCTATTCCTATTCTCTCTACAAGTCCTTTTACCATCACTTCTTCTTTTTCCATATCAAATAATTGATATTTTAAAGAAGAACTTCCACAATTGATTACTAGAATTTTCAAATTTTACCTCCATTATTCAATAGTTATTGATTTTTTATCCAAAGCATAAAAATTCTCAATATCTGAAATATAATCTATACAATCCTTATTAAATTTAATTTCGAGATTTGAATCATCGATTTCATTACTAGTTAATAAGGCTCCTTTAAGAAATAGTTTACTTTTATTATTATAAATAATATTTCCATCTTTTAAAATTATAAGTCCTTGAAAATTTAGATCTTTGTTTAAAATAATATTACCTTCTATTACTAGTATACCATTTAAATAATATTTGTTCACACTTTTGATTTTTTTATTTGAATCGCTAGTAACATTTGATGATTTTTTATCTCCTACTATTAGGTCATTATTTTGATATAAATAAATATCCTTATTTTGAAATTTAGAAAGATCTAAATTTTTGTAAATATACAAATCATAATTGTTAAAATTTACATCCTCTATTAATTCCAGTGCTTTTGGATTTTCGATAAGATGATAAGTCTCCGAATTTTCAGGAAGTAAAAAATTACCAATTAAATCAAAATTAAGATTTGCCTTAGCACGTGTATTTTCAATTTTACTTTGTGATGTTAAAGTAAAATTGTTAAGTGTTGAATTATACTTTAATCTCACATTAGAAATACCTTCTATAGATGATGTTTCGATTATATAATTTTGGTCATTAAAAGCACTTTTATAAAATTTTTTGAATTGATTAAGGTCTAAATTCTTCCTATACATATAAGATATGTATTTGTTTTCTAATAAATGTTTAATATCATCATCTTGATCAAAAAATGCAATATTAACTGCACTTTCAGAATTATATATTGCCTTTTTCCTGTTAATAATATTTTCATTTATATTCTTCGAATTTCTTATTTTAACATAAGAAAAACTTATAGTTATAGTTAAAAACAACAAAAGCATCAAAGCTAAAACTGAAATAAAACCATTTTTTCTCATATCATTCTCCAAGGTTAATAGATGTTTGATATAAATTTTCAGTATTTTCAGGTATGAACATAATCTCAAGTTGGACTGTAGTATCTTCTTTAATAAATTCTATATAAGAAACATTTGATGCTATCTTGTTTTTCACCATTTTGCTTAAATCAACAACTTGATCATAATAATTACCTAAATTTTTAGAGTATCTATATAAATTTTCATTTTCCACACCAAAAGTAATAGCAGAGTAAGTATTATCGTTATTTTTAATCACCGTGAAAAAATTGCATTCATCGTCTAATATTTCTTCAGTATATATGGACCTTCTTAAAGTATTTTCAATATATAATATTGCATTTTTTGCATTTGTCTCAGTGAATGAATTCTTATAAATTGTTTCGCTAGCTTTTATATTTGCAGAAAACAAAGAATAGATGAGAGTAAAAACAATACTTAAAACCGATAAAGTTACAATTAGCTCTATTAACGTAAAACCCTTTTTATTTTTCATTTTTCTACTACAACCTCTAATATATTCTTTCCATCATCTACTCTTATAAATTTCAAATTCTCAGAATATTCCATAACTTCAACTTCAATTAAACTATTATATTCAAAAGTATAAGTGCCAATATCTAATTTTTTGGATTCTTCTATTGCTTTTTGCAAATACAATATATTTTTAATATTGTCATTGCTTATCTTGGTACTTTTCACTGCATTTGATAATGCGGGTAAAATAAAAATATAAATAATGGCAATAAAACCAATTGCCACTATTGTTTCCAATAATGTAAATCCTTTCTTTTTCATTTTTTCACCAATCTACAATATGCACTTGCTGCAGCTATCTTTAATTCATATTCTCTATTATTATTTCCATATATGATAAATGTATTGGCACCAGATACAGAACCAGAAGATGTAAATTTAAATTGCTTTGTTTTATTTCTACCGAAATTTAAATATTTTAATTCAATGTATTCTTCAACTCCATTGCTTCTTAAAAGTATTGTATTTTCAATTAAATCTACGTTATAATCATAGCCTGTAGCCATTGCCTTTTCTCTGGCATAGTTAATATTTTCAATTAATATATTAGTTTCATTCTTTTCTTTATAACTTTCTAAAAATCCACCTTTAATAAAAGCGATTGATATAATAATTGAAATAATAGCAATTACAAGTATTAATTCGATTAAAGTAAATCCTCGTTTTTTCATCATATCCTCCATATAAGAATATCAAGTTTAACTGAAACAAAAGCTAATAATATATAGATAGCAAAAGGCATGTAAGTTTTAAAATTCTTATTTTTAATACCAATAATAATTCCAACAATCGCTGCCAACCATACTGATATAAAAACAAATGTAAGTATATCTTTATTTTCTAAAAAAAGAAAACTCATAAGATATAAGTAAATATCTCCGTCACCAATTGATTTTTTTGATATGAAGTAAATCAAAATATATATAATTGTAAATACAATAGACACTTTTATAAATTCAAATATATAAAAATCACTGTATAGTCGATATATAAATCCAATAATAAAACATATCCAAACTAATGACATATAAATCTCTTGTTGATATAAATCTATAAGACTTATTATAATAAAAAGATATAAGAAAGTTAGAATCAAAATCAGACTAAAAATGTCATTATTTTTTTCAAATGCTATAATTGTAATTATTCCTGTAGTCAGTTCTGTAAATAAACTGGCTACAGGTATTTTACAATTACAATATCTACATCTGCCTTTAAGAATTAAAAAGCTTATTATTGGTATTAAGTCTATAATTTTTAATCTTGAATTGCAACTATCACAGTGACTTGGCGGATAAATTATACTTTCATTTCTAACCAATCTAACAGATGATAAATTTATAAAAGATCCAATAGATACTCCGAAAAGAAATAGGAAAAATTTCATTATTCTTCTATCTCACCTGGAGTTACTGTTATTACTCCTTGTGAATATTCTACAGTATAACCATTAGAATCTGTATCTAGACCTTTTGGAATCTCAGGCCATTTATCCACATAATCGCTTGCATCAGCTTCTGAAGACCAATTAGGATCCTCGCCATCTAAAACGGCCGCATTTGCTGCTGTCTTTAGCATTTGTACATTTGCATTATGAGCTGATATAGCTGCTTTTTGTCTGGATTTATTGTACTTAGGAATTGCAATTGCTGCTAAAATTGCTATAATTGCAATAACTAGTATGAGTTCGATCAATGTAAATCCCTTTTTTCTCTTATGTATTTTCATACTTCCTCCTATATTATTTAATTAATTGATTAATAGTTTAATGCATTAATTGAATCAAACATTGGTAGTGCTATCGAAAAAATTATAAAACCTACAATTACACTCATTATAATTATCAACAATGGCTCCATTATTTCAGAAAGTTTTTTTAGTCTAAATAAATATTCGCTCGAAAAATATTCAGCGCTCTTTTTTAGAGTATCGGATAAATTTCCTGTATTTTCTCCAACTTCTATCATTGAAATTAAAAGATTTGAGAAAATTTTTTGTTGCCTAAATGACTCAGAAATATCATATCCCTCTTCTAATTTTTTTGATATATCGAACAATTTTTCTTTTAAATAAGTATTTTTAAAAGATTTTTTGATTATATCCATTGCAGTTAATATTTCTACTTCGCCTTTAACTAAAATATGCATTAATTTTGATATTTGATACTCAATCTTTGTAAGTCTATATTTTTTAAAAAGTGGGAAAAAGAAATAGAATTTATCAAATTTAAATCTTATTTCCTCTTTATATTTTAAGATCTTTATTGCAATTAAAATAAGCACAAGCATGATAAAAATCATCACACCATACATTCTAACGAACTTACTTATTTGTAGTAGAATTAAGGTAATTGTGGGTAATTGTTGATCCATGCTATCAAATATCTCAATAAAATTCGGCATAACAAATTTCAAAATAAGCACTATTACAAAAAATGTTACGCACATTAATATTATTGGATATACGAAAGCCTGTCTTATTTTATTTTCATTTTCATATTCTTCTTTAATAAAATCTGATAAATCATTAATTATCTCAGCTAAATTACCACTTTCCTGCCCACTTTGAATAAAAGCAATTAATATATCCCCAAATCTTTTTTGTTCATTTTCAAAAGATTCATATACATTTTTGCCTTCTTCAATCTTGTTTAAAACTCTTTTTAAAGACTGGTCTAGTTTCTTATCTAAATGGCCATTATAAATAACATTTAATGCCTTATCAATTGAAATGTCGGATTTTAATAAAACCGATAGCTGTTTTAAAAATAGTGAATTGATTCTTGCATTTAACTTTTTGCTTATAATCTCTTTTTCTAAACCTTTTCTTATTTTTGAAAAATTCATTATTTTACCTTAAGGGGCTAAAAGCCCCTCATTAAAATTCCATTAATTCATCTTTTTTAGTTTTTGCAATATTTTCTATTTCTTTTGTAAACTTATCTATTGATTTTTTAATATCTTCTTCTGCACCAATCTTTTGATCTTCAGAGAGTTCACCTGTTTTTTCTTGTTTTTTAACTATATCTAGTGCATCTCTTCTATGATTTCTTAAAGATATCTTAGTTTCTTCAGCATATTTATTAACTTCTTTTACTAATTCTTTTCTTCTTTCTTCTGTCAATTGTGGAAAAGGTAATCTTATAACCTCTCCGTCATTTGATGGGGTAATGCCAATGTCTGACTTCAATAAAGCTTTTTCAATTGGTGCAATATTAGACTTATCCCATGGTGTAATTGTCAATAGTCTAGCCTCTGGAGTATTAATTGTTGCTGCTTGGTTTATTGGTGTTTCAACTCCATAATAACTAAAGGTAATACCATTTAAAATTGATTGGTTGGCACGTCCAGCTCTTATTGTAGTTAAACGCTCTTTAAAAGATTCTACAGATTTTTTCATGTTTTTATCCATGTCTTTAATAATATTATCGTACATCAAATTTCTCCTTTACTATCGTTCCTATATTTTCACCTTTAAAAATCTTAACCAAATTACTAGCATCATCAATTCCAAATGCTATAATTGGCATTTTGTTATCCATACATAGTGAAGTAGCGGTAGTATCCATGATTTTTAGTTCTTTAGATAAAATTTCTTTGTAGGTAAGTTTTTCAAATTTCTTTGCATCGTCATATTTATTGGGATCCTTATCATAAATAGCATCAGTACCAGTTTTGCCAAGCAATATTACATCACTATTAATTTCTAATGCTCTAAGTGCAGCAGTGGTATCTGTTGAAAAGTAAGGTAATCCAGTTCCTGCCGTAAAAATAACTATCCTATTTTTTTCAAGATGTCTAATGGCCTTTCTTCTAATATATGGTTCAGCAACTTCACTCATAGTAATAGCTGTCATAACTCTTGTTTCTATACCTAAATTTTCTAGACTCGCTTGGATTCTAAGGCCATTCATAACTGTGCCTAGCATCCCAATAGTGTCTGATGAAGCTCTATCAATATTGGTAGAACTTCTTCCTCTCCAAAAGTTACCTCCTCCTACTACTATTGATATTTGTATACCCATTTCATAAACTTTTTTTATATTTTCGCAAATATTTTTTATAGTATCATCGCAAAATCCCTGAGATTTTGATCCGGCTAATGCTTCACCACTTAATTTTAAAACAACTCTTTTAAAATTTTTCAAAAGTCACCTCCTAGATACTTTAAGTATATAATAAATTTGATTTAAAATAAAGGAGAACTTAAGTTCTCCTTTTTTATTATTGATTAATTTGTTCGCTTACTTCTTTAGCAAAATCTTCTTGTTTTTTCTCAAGACCTTCACCAACTTCGAATCTTTGGAATCTTCTGATCTTGATATTTTCACCAATCTTAGCAGCAATACTTCTTAAATAAGCATCAACTGTCATTTCAGGATTTTTAACATATGGTTGATCTAAAAGGCAAATTTCTTTAAGATATTTCTTAAATCTACCTTCTACTTTTTTCTCAGCTATCATCTTTTTCTTATCTTCAGGCATATTATCATTAGCCTCATTCATAGCTTGATTGATTAAAATAGATTTTTGTTCTTGAACTTCTTTTTCATCAACTTCTTCTTCAGATACATATTGAGGATTGCTTGCAGCAATATGCATTGCTATATTTTTAGCAAATTCTTTTATATCATCTGTATTTGCTGAGAAATCTGTTTCTGTATTGATCTCTACGATTACACCAATTTTATTATTGTGTATATATGATCCAATGATTCCTTCTGCAGCAATTCTTCCTGCCTTTTTGTCTAAAGTGGCTTGTCCTTTTTCCTTTAAAATAACTTCTGCTTTTTGAATGTCTCCATCAGCTTCTACTAAAGCTTTTTTGCAATCCATCATTCCTGCGCCAGTTTTATCTCTAAGTTCTTTTACTAATTTAGCTGTAATAGCCATTTGATTCCTCCTATATTTATTCGTTATCTTCTTGTGTTTCTTCTTCAAATTCTTCTATTTCTTCATCGACAAAATCTTCTTCATCAATGCTATATTCATCACCTTGGTTTGCTTCAATAACTGCCTCACTCATTACTGATGTTATAAGTTTTACAGCTCTAATAGCATCGTCATTACCAGGTATTGGGAAATCAACTTCATCTGGATCGCAATTTGTATCTATAATACTGATAACTGGAATTCCAAGAATTCTAGCTTCATGTACTGCAATTTCTTCTTTTTTAGGATCAACTACGAATAATACATCTGGAAGTTCAGTCATATCTTTGATACCACCTAAGTTCTTTTCGAGTTTTTCCATTTCTCTTTTGTGTTCAAGAACTTCTTTTTTTGGAAGTAAATCAAAAGTTCCATCTTCTTCCATTTCTTCAAGTCTTGTAAGTTTATCTATTGAATTTCTTA
Source organism: Tissierellia bacterium (assembly GCA_030527425.1). GTDB lineage: Bacteria > Bacillota > Clostridia > Tissierellales > Peptoniphilaceae > JAUNAV01. Next base: position 66,700 of record JAUNAV010000002.1, on the reverse strand, counting down.
TAGTGTTAAAGTTGGTTAGCATACCACCTAACCATCTATTGCTAACATAGAATTGTCCGCATCTTTTAGCTTCTTGTTCAATTGAGTCTTGTGCTTGTTTTTTTGTTCCAACAAATAATACTCTACCACCGTCAGCTACGATGTCTCTTAAAAAGCTATAAGCTTCTTCAATCTTGTTAACTGTTTTTTGTAAATCTATAATATAGATTCCATTTCTTTCTGTAAAGATATATGGAGCCATCTTAGGATTCCATCTTCTTGTTTGATGTCCAAAATGAACACCAGCTTCTAATAATTTTTTCATTGATACTACTGACATTTTATACCTCCGTTTTTTCCTCCATTTTCATCTTTTGAAACTAAAAACCTATTGGCAACAATTAGCTCCATCAGAAAATGTGTGTCATTGACTTATTTATTATACCATTGTTATAGTAGTAAAACAACTACTTTTTCTCAGATTCTACATATCCACAATTATCGCAATAAATCATATCGACTTTTCTTGTCTTTTTATGAAGTAATGGATGATTGCATTTAGGACATTTTTTTCCTACAGGCTTATCCCATACTGCATAGTCACATTTAGGATAATTTTCGCAGCCATAAAATCTTTTACCATGTTTTGTCACTTTTTCAATTAAATCATGACCGCATTTTGGGCATTTAACCCCGACTTTTTTTACAATACTTTTTGTGAAATCACAATTTGGAAAATTACTACAACCAACAAATTTACCATTTCTTCCATGTTTTATTGCCAGATTATGTCCACATTTAGGGCATTTTTCATCTAGTAATTCAGTTTTTACTTTATAATCTGTAGAATCCTTCTTTGCCTTATTAATATCTTTTTTGAATTCTTTATAAAAGGATGAAACAACCTCTTTCCATTTCACTTGATTTTCAGCTATATCATCAAGTCTAGATTCCATACTAGCAGTAAAGTCCACATTAATTATATCAGCAAAGTTTTCTTCCAAAAAGTCATTTACAGTGAAGCCAAGCTCAGTGGGACTAAGTTGTCTATCTAATATTTCTACGTAGTTTCTTGATAAGATCGAATTGATAGTAGAAGAATATGTACTAGGTCTTCCTATTCCATTTTCCTCTAGTGCTTTGACCAAAGAAGCCTCAGTATACTTTGCAGGCGGCTTAGTAAAATGTTGTGTTTTCTCTATTTTATATGCTTTTAACTTATCATCTTTTTTAAGATCTGGTAATAGTTGTTCTTTTTTACGATATTGCGAAATCTTCGTATAGCCATCGAATACTGTTTGATTTCCATTAGCTTTAAATATATAACCATTATTAATTAAGCTTATTTGCGTACTTAAGTATTCATATGCTTTCATCTGTGACTGAACAGTTCTAATCCAAATGAGATTATATAATTTAAATTGCAAATCACTTAAATAATCTTTTATTTCATATGGAGATCTATATATCGCAGTGGGTCTAATAGCTTCGTGGGCATCTTGAGCATTCTTAGATTTCTTATCATAGCTATTACCCTTTGTAGCATATTCTTCTCCGTAATTTTCCTTAATATATTTAATTGCTTCATTTATAATTTCAGATGATAATCTAGTTGCATCTGTTCTCATATAAGTTATTAAACCGACGCTTCCTTCTTGACCTATATTTATTCCTTCAAAAAGTTGCTGTGCTATCATCATTGTAGTCTTTGTACTAAAACCTAATTTATTTGAAGCATCTTGTTGCAAAGTGCTTGTAGTATATGGTTTTTGAGGATTTCTCTTCTTTTTTATCTTTTTTATATCATTTACTATGAAATTTTCTTTATCTATTTTTTCTATTATGCTTTTAGCACTTTTCTCATTTTCTATTTTTATTTTTTTTGAATTCTCATCACTTTGAAGACTTGAAACAAATTTTATAGTGCTTTTTTTATGAAATGCATCAATCGTCCAATATTCTTCTGGTTTAAATCTATCTATTTCTTTTTGTCTGTCACAAATAAGTTTTAATGCTACTGATTGTACTCTTCCAGCGCTAAGACCACTTTTTATTCTCTTCCATAAAATCGGACTTATTTCATAACCTACTATTCTATCGACAACTCTTCTAGCTTGTTGGGCATCAACTAAATTCATGTCAATTTTTCTAGGATTTTTTAATGCTTTCAATACTTGATTTTTCGTTATTTCATGAAATTCAATTCGATTTTTCGAATTCTCATCCAACCCCATTAAATAATTAAGATGCCAACTAATTGCTTCTCCTTCTCTGTCAGGGTCTGTCGCTAAAAATACTTTTTGGGCATTTTTGACATCTTTTTTTAATTCATTAATAGTTTTTGCTCTACCCCTAACTTTAATATATTCTGGAGTAAAATCATTCTCAATATCTACACCCATTCTGCTTTTAGGAAGATCCCTTAAATGACCAAATGAAGCTTTAACTTTGTAATTTCTACCAAGCATTTTTGATATCGTCCTTGCTTTTGTTGGAGATTCTACTATTACTAAATTTTTAGCCAAATTTTCACCCCTTTGCTGTATATTCATCATTTCCTGAACTCTCAATAAAATCTTTCAATTCCAAAGAAGTTATTAGATAATTGGCAATTGAAATATCTATTCTCATATAATCTACGATCTTTTGAGTGCTACAGGGACTATTTTTTAGTATAAAATCATATACTTTCTTCTCTTCTTTATCAAGTGATGAAGTATCCTTCTTAATGCTTTTGTTTTTATCTACATAATCTTTTAAAGGCAAAATTTCATTTATTACATCATCTATATTAGAAACTAATTTTGCACCATCTTGTATTAATTTATTAGTACCTTTAGAATAAAAAGAGTTGATATTACCAGGTACTGCAAGTACATCTCTACCCTGCTCTGCGGCAAAGTTAGCAGTAATTAAGGTGCCTGATTTCTCTTTTGCCTCAATAACAACAGTAGCAAGACTCATTCCAGAAATTATTCTATTTCTTTGAGGAAAATTATATGCTAAAGGTGGAGTTTTTAGCGGAAATTCTGATATAATAAGATGATCCTTTTGCATCATTTCATATAATCTTCTATTTCTCTTAGGATATATCTGATCTATGCCATTTCCTATTATACCTATTGTCTTGGAATTATTCTCAATTGATGTCTTATGGCATATGGCATCAATTCCTAATGCAAGCCCACTTATCGTCGTTATTGATAAATTAGATAATTCTTTTGTTAGACTTTTACATACATATTTACCATAATCCGTACATTTTCTAGCGCCCACAATTGCAACAGAAAATTTATCCTCTTTTTCTAATTGTCCCTTATAGTAAAAAAGTGCAGGCGCATCATTTATATCTCTAAGATTAATTGGATATGAATCATCTAGTATACTTGATATTCTGATATTATTTTTTATTATTTCTTCTTTATAATACTTAAACTTTTCAAAATTGTCTTTATCAAAAATTTTATCTATTGTTTTTTTATCCAAAAAATCTAACTCTTCTCTATCAACTTCAAATAGATCTTTAGGTGATATAAATTTTATTATATCAAGAATCTTTGAATTTCTAATTTTTAAAAAATTTAAATATGTCAATATTTCTTTATTTGTCATCTTAAAATGCATTTTCTATAAATTTTATTTTCTTTATCTCTGTATAAACTTCACATACATCAAAACTTAATTTTAAATCTAAATAGTTCTTTTCTACAATATAATTTTGAGCTGTTTTTATAATTCTTTGCTGCTTATAATAATTAACTGCTTCACTTGCATAAGAATTTTGAAAATTTTTTCTTGTCTTTACTTCAATAAATGATATTATATCATCTTTTTTGGCAATTATATCTATCTCACCTGTTTTTTTAAGATAATTGCGCTCTAAAATAGTATAACCTTTTTTCTCTAAATATTTTACAGCAACTCTTTCTCCATAATCTCCAATTTCTCTTTTTAATGTTTTCATAATAAGCTTAATTGTCTCTCAAAATATTTTTTCAAAAAGCTCTTTCTATGTATGGGCGATATCCCTAATTTATCAATTCCCATATAGTGCTTTTTTGTACCATATCCTTTATTATTAAAGAAATCATATCCCGGATAATATGAATCAAATTTCATCATTATTTTATCTCTTTTCACTTTTGCTAAAATAGATGCACATGAAATTTGATACTCAATCATATCTCCTTTTACTATATTTAATTGTTTTATATCTGTATTTATTCTCTCCGCATCAATTAAACAAATATCTGGCTTGATTTTAAGTCCATTTAAAGCCTTAAGCATGGCTGATTTAGTGGCATTTTTTATATTTATTTCATCAATTCTTTTTGCATTTTCAAGTCCATAAGAGTATGCTAATGCCTCTTTTTTTATTTTTTCTGCTAGTATAGAAAGATTTTTCTTTGATATCTTTTTTGAGTCTTTTACACCTTCTATCTTGCTTTGTTTCGGCATGATGATTGCGCAAGCAAGTACCGGTCCTGCAAGAGGACCTCGACCTACTTCGTCTATGCCACATATATTTTCATATTTATTATATATTTCTTTTTTTATTTCATCATTATAAATTGAATATTTCATACACGTTCTAAAGTTACTTTACCTAATTTATTATTTCTGAAATCATTTAAAATTATAGAAGATGCTTTTTCATAATCTATTTCTTTATTTTTCAAGAAACAACCACGTCTTTTAGCTATCTGATCATATATTTCAATTGTCTTTTTATCTTCTATTTCAATACCATATCTTTCTTTTAAAGCATTTGGTTTAAGCTTCATTATTTCTTCTATAAAATTAAAAGCTAATTCTTCAGTATTTACAATCTCATCTTTAATCGCATAAGTATATGATAAATGTCTTGCAACCAATTGATCTTCAAACTTTGGCCATAAAATACCTGGCGTATCAAGAAGCAAAATATCACTATTTGTTTTTATCCATTGTTTTTGTTTTGTAACACCAGGTTTATTTCCAATTTTTGTACCTTTTCTATTGGAAATATTATTTATAAAAGTTGACTTTCCAGAGTTGGGGATACCAACTATCATCATTTTAATCTTTTTATTATCTAATTTTTTTCTCTTTCTTCTTTCAAATTCTTCTTTTAATAAAGATTTAGCCTCATTATATATTCTTTTTGTATTTATATTTTCCTTTGAATTAATTTTAATTGCTTTAGTTGAATTCTTTTTAAAATAATCTATCCATTTATCATTTTCATTATCCTCTGCTAAATCTGTTTTATTTAATATGATCATTCGTGGTTTATCTTTTAGTATTTCATCTAACATAGGATTTCGACTTGATCTAGGTATTCTTGCATCAATAATTTCTAATACTATATCTACTAAAGATAATGAATTTTTAATATCTTTTTTGGTTTTGACCATATGGCCAGGATACCAATTTATATTCATAATTGCCTCTTTGTTAAAAATAAATTAAAAAGGGACCTAAAGTCCCTGTTAATTAATAAGCTGTTTTTTCTTTTACTTTAGCTGCCTTACCTTGACGATCTCTTAAGTAATTTAATTTTGCTCTTCTTACTTTACCACGTCTTACAACTTTTGTTTTTTCAATTCTTGGCGAATTGTAAAGGAAAGTTCTTTCTACTCCAACACCATAGCTAATTCTTCTAAGTGTGAAAGTCTTATTAACAGAACCTCCGCAAACTTTTATAACAGTACCTTCAAAATCTTGAAGTCTTGTTTTTTCTCCTTCTTTGATTCTATAAGAAATTCTTAATGTATCTCCTACATTAAGTTCGAAATCATCTTCGCGTAATTGTTCATTTTGAATCTTTTTTAATAAATCCATCGCTTACCTCCGCTTCTATATATTTGTCATATAAATCTTTTCTTATTTTTTTAGTTTTATTTAAGCTATTTTTAAGATTCCATTTATCGATTTTTTTGGGATCTCCTGATAACAGTTCATTGGGAACCATATAGCCATTAAAAACTCTAGGTTTTGTATATTCATCATATTGCAATAGACCATTATAATGGCTATCAGTGATTAGAGAATCATGATTACCTACAACTTTATCGACAAATCTGCTTACTGAATCTAATAAAACCATGGCAGGAATTTCTCCGCCTGTAAGTACATAATCACCTATAGAGATCTCATAATCAACATAATGTTTTACAATTCGAGCATCTATTCCTTCATAGTGGCCACATAACAAAACTAAATGCTCATATTTAGATAAATCCACTACCTTTTTTTGATCTAAAAGACTTCCTTGAGCTGAAAGATAGATAACTTTACTATTTTTATTTTTAACATCCATCAAACAATCATAGATCGGTTGACAAGTCATAAGCATTCCTGCCTTACCACCATATACAGTATCATCAACCTTTTTATGTTTATTTTTAGAATAATCACGAATATTTACAACTTCTAGCTCAATTAATCCTTTATTGATTGCCTTTCCAATAATTCCATATTCTTTTAAATATCTGAAACTATCTGGAAATAAAGTTAATATTGTAACTTTCATAGTTTATCAACATCTTTAACATCTATTCTTTTATTGTCTATATCGATATTAAGCACATATTCTTTAATAGCAGGTATATAGAGCTGTTTATTATCTGTAGTTTTAACTACGTATACGTCATTTGGATAATTAGTTAAAACATCATCTATAATTCCAATTTTTTTCTCATTTTCATAAACTGCCAAATCATAAAGATCAAATACGAAATATTCATCATCTGACAATTTCATTAAATCTTGCTCTTTAATATAAATATTTTTTGTTTTAAAATGTAAAGCATCATTAATGTCATTTAGGTTAGAAAGAGATATTATTATATTGTCTTTTATTTTAGAGGAATTGATTATTTCATAAGGATCTTTGATTCCTTCAAAATAAATCTCATTTCCTTTTTTAAATCTATCTTTATTATCGGAAAAAGACTTTATTTTTAAATCTCCCTTTATACCATGAGTATTTAATACCTTGCCTACTAAAATCATATTTTAATTGTTACCTTAACATCCTCTTTAATAGCACAAGCTTTAGCAATAGTTCTAATAGAATTTATGATTTTTCCATTTTTGCCTATAACTTTACCTTTTTGTGAATCATCAACTTCTATATTAATGAGCATTTCTCCATCATCTAACTGTTTTGTTACAACTACATTAGTATCTTCATCTACTAATTCTTTGACTATGAGCTCTACTAAGTTCTTCATAATTATTCTTCGCTAACTGAAGCAGATTCTAACACTTTATAGTCTTTAAATAGCTTTTCAACTATTGATGTAGGTTTTGCTCCATTTTTTAACCATTGTTTTGCTTTTTCATTGTCTACTTTAAATGTTTTAGGGCTAGTAAGTGGATTATAATATCCAATTTCTTCTATAAATCTACCATCTCTTGGTGATCTTGAATCTGCAACTACTATTCTATAAAATGGTCTTTTTTTAGCACCTAATCTTTTCATTCTAATTTTTACTGCCATATTTTACCTCCATTATTTAAAGAAAGGCATTCTCATTTTGCCTTTATTTCTTTTTGTCATTTTTCCAAATTTCTTCATCATTTTCTTCAATTCTTTAAATTGTTTTAATAGCTTATTTAATTCTCTTATATCAACCCCAGAACCTTTTGCAATACGTTCTTTACGACTTTTTCCTATGATTTCAGGATTTTGTCTTTCTTTTTTTGTCATAGATTGTATCAATGCTTCAATTTTTGTAAATCCTGATTCATCAACATTTACATTTTTAAGCATATTAGAATTTACACCTGGAATCATAGATAATAGCTCTTGCATAGGTCCCATGCTTCTTATTTGATTAATTTGTTGTAAAAAATCATCTAAAGTGTACTTTGAAGATAGTAATTTTTCTTCTAATTCCTTAGCTTCTTTTCTAGAAACTTGTTCTTCAGCTCTCTCAATAAGAGTTAGGACATCTCCCATTCCTAAAATTCTAGATGCCATTCTGTCTGGATGAAAACTCTTTAAGTCCTCAATTTTTTCTCCATCTCCGACAAATTTTATTGGTTTTCCAACAACTTGTCTTATTGAAAGTGCTGCACCGCCTCTAGCATCACCGTCTAATTTAGTGAGAATAATACCGCTTAAATCCAGATATTGATCAAAAGTTTTTGCTACATCTACAGCTTGTTGTCCAGTCATGGCATCAACTACTAGTAAAATTTCGCTTGCATTAATCTCTTTTTTAATATCTTCAAGTTCTTTCATTAATACTTCATCAATTTGAAGACGTCCAGCTGTATCAATAAGTACAACATCATTACCATTTTTCCTAGCATATATGCGAGCATTTTTGGCAATTTCTACTGGATTAACTTTTCCCATTTCAAAAAAATCAACTCCAGCTTTATTAGATACAACTTTTAATTGATCAATAGCTGCTGGCCTATAGATATCTGCTGCTACTAAAAGTGGATTTTTTCCTTCTTTTTTTAGCTTATAAGCAAGTTTTCCACAATGAGTTGTCTTACCTGCTCCTTGAAGTCCACAAAGCATTATCATATGCGGTGTTTGGCCTTTCAATTCTAATTTAGAATTTTCTTTGCCCATTAAATTTGTCAATTCTTCATTGACAATTTTAACAACCATTTGGCCCGGAGAAAGTGACTCCATAACTTCACTTCCTATTGATCTTTCTTTAACTTTCGCAATAAAATTTTTTACAACTTTATAATTAACATCTGCTTCAAGTAAGGAAAGCTTAATCTCCCTCATCGCTTTATCAACGTCTTTTTCGCTCAATTTTCCCTTACCTGATAGTTTTTGTAAGCTATTTTGCAATTTTTCAGAAAGATTTGAAAAAATCATATTTCACATCCTATACTTTTTCTATCATTTTATCTAGCAAATCTATTATCTCAGTTTTTTCTTTATTATCTAACAACATTTGTCTAATCTGTAATAAATTATCTAGTTGTTTCTGATTTTTGTTTATTAGATCAAGATTTTTATCGAATTGCTCAAGTTTGTTAACCGTTCTTAAGATCATATCTGAGACTGCTTGTTTGCTTTTATCAGTTAAATCTGCTATTTCATTTAAAGATAGATCTTCGTTGAAATACCAATTTATCACATCTCTTTGTTTTTTAGTTAATAGAGATTTGTAAAAACTAAATAGTATACCAACTCGTACAATTTTTTCCATTTAATCACCTGTCAAGTTATTTACTTGACCCTTAAAAGCATACTACAATAAATACCTTTTGTCAACTATTTAAACATAGCTTTTACAAATAAATCAGAATCAAATCTTTCTAATGAATCTATATCTTCTCCAAGCCCTATAAATTTAACTGGAACATCTAATTCAACTTGTAGTGGAAAAACAACCCCGCCCTTAGCTGTGCCATCAAGTTTTGTCAATATTAAGCCTGTAATATCTGAAACATTTTTGAATTCTTTTAATTGACTTATTGCATTTTGTCCTGTTGTTGCATCTAATACTAATAAATTTTCTCTTAATGCATTTGGAAAATGAGTATTAATTGTTTTGTCAATTTTATTTAATTCGTTCATTAAATTTTTCTTATTGTGTAATCTTCCAGCAGTATCACAAATCAATACATCTATATTTTTGCTTCTTGCAGATTGAATGGCATCAAATATCACTGCAGCAGGATCCGATCCTTCGTTGTGACTTATCATTTCACAATCAGTTTTATCCGCCCATTCTCCCAATTGATTAACAGCAGCAGCTCTAAATGTATCTGCAGCAGCTATCATTACTTTTTTATTTTGTTTTTTTAATTTATATGCAAGTTTACCAATAGTCGTTGTTTTACCTACTCCATTAACTCCTATAACTAGAATAACTGTTGGATTATTATCCGATAAATTAAGTTTATTATCGAGATTTTTTTCTTTTAATTTTTCAGACATAATTTCCATCAGTAATGGATATATTTTATCAGTTTCTTTTATTTTTCTTATTTTTATTTCTTCTTTTAATTTATCAATAATCTCTATTGTTGACATCATCCCAATATCTGAAGAAATAAGTATCTCTTCTAGTTCGTCGTATAGATCATCATCAATTTTAACATTCATTTTAAATAGATTATTGATTTTTGAATTCATTCCCTCTCTTGTTTTAGAAAGACCATCTTTTAATTTTTCAAAAAAGCCCGATTTATCATCTATACTATCATTTTTTTCTTTAACTTGAATTTCTTCTTTTGTTTCATCATAATTTTTTTTCTTAAATATATTAAACATTTTCTCTCCTAATTTAAATTACTTGGATTTATAGCTATAGAAATACTGATTTTACTATTTATCCTCTCTTTGTCAATAATATCTTTAAAAACTTTTAATATCTGATTGTTTTTTTTAGTCTTAACAACTAGATTATATCTATATCTATTATTAATTCTTTCAATTTTACATGGATTTGGTCCCTGAATTACTAAACTAAACTGATCTTTTAAGTCAATTAATTTATTTTTTATATTATATGCGCATTTGAATATTTCTTTTTTATCCTTAGAAGTAAATCTTATATTGATTAGATCACAAAATGGTGGGTAGATAAAAGTCTCTCTTAACTTCTTTTCATATTCAAAAAAGCTCATATAATCATTATTTTTAGCACATTGTATAACTTTATTTTCAGGTTTATAAGTTTGTATTAAAACTCTTCCCCTTTTTATAGATCTACCTGCTCTTCCTGCAACTTGAGTTATCAACTGAAATGTTTTTTCATTTGAAGTGTAATCATCAATTCCTAAACTCAAATCAGCAGCTACAAGCCCTACCAAAGTTACATTTTCAAAGTCTAATCCTTTAGAAATCATTTGAGTGCCAATTAAAATATCAATTTTTTGTGATTTCATCAAATCATACATTTTCTGATAGCTGCCTTTTTTTGTAGTAGTTTCACTATCCATCCTAAGGACATTTGCTTTAGGAAACAGACTCTTAATTTCTTCTTCCAATTTTTCAGTACCCGCTCCAAATTCTTTTATTGCTTTCGAAGAGCAATTTGGACATATATGTGGCTGATTTTTAGTTCTTCCACAATAATGACAAATCAATTTATCCTTAGATTTATGATAAGTCATAGCAACATCACATGCCTCACATTTAATTATATATCCGCATCTTCTACAAAATGTAAATGAAGTATGGCCTACTTTATTCAAAAACAGAATTATCTGCTCTTTTTTGTCTAAATTATATTTTATATTTTCATATAAACTTCTACTAAGCATAGAATAATTACCACTTTTTAGCTCTTGCCTCATGTCTATAATTTCTGTCTTTGGAAGTTTAAAATTACTTACCCTTTTGTTTAATTCTAAAAGTTTAATATTTCCATCTAAGGCCAATTGCATACTTTTAAATGATGGAGTTGCTGAAGCTAATAAAAGATTAGCCTTATGGTATTTCTTTCTAAATTCAGCTATTTCGAAAGTGTTATATTTTGGGTCTTTAGAAGATATATAGCTTTGATCATGTTCTTCATCAATTACAATAAGACCTAAATTTTCAAAAGGAGCAAATATTGCTGATCGAGCCCCAATTGCAATTTTTACGCTTTTATTTTTAATTTTCATATACTCCTGAAATCTTTCATTTAAGGTAAGTCTAGAATGCAATATAGCAATTTTATCACCGAATCTACCTTTAAATCTTTCTATAGTTTGAGGCGTTAATGAAATTTCAGGTACTAAAATAATAGATTCCTTATTTTCTTTTAAGCATTCTTCGACAAGTTGAAGATATATTTCAGTCTTTCCACTTCCCGTTACTCCTTTTAATAAGTATGTCTCATCTTTTGAATCATTGATTTTTTCAAAAACTTTTTTTTGATCTTCAGTTAAATGCTTCTTTTTATAATCAGAAACTTTATCTGGTAAAACTTTGCGTTCTACAATTTTCTCATATAATTTAATAAAGCCCTTCTTTTCTAAAGACTTAACGCTTGAATTAGATGAGTTAGTATCTTTTAGTAATTTCTTTAAGCTTGTTATTCCTCTTTTATTCAAATAGGATAATATTTCAATTTGTTTTTTAGCTCTTCTATTCAATTTTTCTATATCATAATTTAAGATTTTAACATATACTTCTTTTTTTATCTTATAATTAACATTAAAATTATAGATAATTTCTAAAAGCCCATTTCGGTGGTAATTTTCAAAATTTTCAATTTTATCATCGTATTCTTTTTTTATATCTAGAAAACTTCTCCAAGTGTTTAGATATTTCTCAAATTCATTTTCAGGTTGTTTTTTTAATCGATATAATACATTTAATAATTCAATTTTACCAGGAGGTAAGACTTGTTTAATAGCTAAATTTAAATTAGACAAATAAGTCTGTCTCATGTAAAAAGCTAAATTAATTAATTCGTCTGAAACTATCGGTTCATGGTCTATTAAGTATAGGATGTCTTTAACTTCAAACTCATGATCAATTTCTTCTAAAATTTCAACAACTAAAGCAACTTTATTTTTTTTGCCAAAGGGGACTATAATTCTAAGTCCCCTTTTTACACTATTTATTAATTTTTTTGGAATTCTATATGTATATAATTGATCAAAATACACACTATTAGAATCAATAATTACATTAGCAAACAATTAATCACCAACTAAGTCTAAAATAATATCTGCAGTATCTTTTTTAGATAATACTGGATATCTTTTTATTTTTTCTTTTGAAATTATACTAATTTGATTAGTATCTACAGCAAAACCAGCATTTTCATTTTTTAGATCATTTGCAATTATATAATCTGCATTTTTCTTAACTAGTTTCTTTTTGGCATTTTCAATAAGATCGTCAGTTTCTGCTGCAAATCCAATAATCATTTGATCTTTCTTTTTTGCTCCAAAATATTTTAATATATCAATGTTTTCAGTCATCTCAATATTTAAATTTGATCCATTTTTCTTTAATTTTTTATCATATGTTTTAACTGGCTTATAATCACAAGGAGCTGCAGCCATTATTAAACAGTCGCAATTATCAAACTGATCATCAATAGCATTTTTTAATTGCTCATTTGTTTTAATATCAATTTTTTTAATTCCTTCAATTTCAAAAGGATTGGCATTTCCTGATATTAATACTACATCTGCTCCTCTATTTCTAGCTTGTTTTGCAATATTATAGCCCATTTTTCCGCTTGAGTGATTTGTTATATATCTAACATAATCTATTGGTTCAATTGTAGCTCCTGCAGTAACTATGATTTTTTTACCTAAAAGGTCCTTTTTTGTAAAGTAATTTTCTAAATAATCAACTATTTCATATGGTTCCTTAAGTCTACCATCACCTTTTGTATTACAAGCGAGTAATCCACTATTACAGTCTATAAATTTAACATTTCTTTCTTTTAAAATTCTAATATTATTTTGGCTTGCTTCATTATTAAGCATATTAGTATTCATTGATGGAGCAACAATGACATCTTTATCGCAAGCGAGAAAACTTGCTGTTAAAAAATTATCAGCAATACCATTTGCCATCTTAGCCATTGTATTTGCACTTAATGGAGCAATTAGAAAAACATCTGCCCATTTGGGCAATTCTATATGCCATACATTTTCATGAGAAGTTTTAAAGATATCTGTATATACTTCACATTTTCCCATAGTTTCAAAAGACAGAGGATTAATAAATTTCATGCTAGCCTCTGTCATAATTATTTTTAAATTGCAACCTTGTTTTTTAAGCCTTGAGCATAATTCCAGAATTTTATAACAAGCAATTCCCCCTGTAATACCCAAGAGTATATTTTTATTTTTCAATGTCATTTTTAACTACTTTTCCCTCTACAATTTCTTGTAGTGCTTCAGTAACTGGTTTTGACTGAACTTTATCAGCAAGTTTATTTGAACCATTAACGATTCTTCTTGCTCTTTTTGCAACCATCATACATATTTCATATCTACTTTTACTTACCTCAGATAATTCTTTAAAAGATGGATTTATCATATTTCACTTTCCTCCTTGAAATTATAATTACTTCTAGAAACTTTGTGTTTTTCAGCATTAATTATCTCATTAACAGAATTAATAGCAGAATTTAGATGATCATTTACTACCAAATAATCATATTCATCAATGTATTTTAATTCACCAATGGCATTGTTCATTCTGATTTTTATGTCTTCTACTGATTCAGTTCCTCTTTTTACTATTCTATTTTTTAATTCTTTAAGACTTGGCGGAGCTAAAAATACAAAAACACCATTATCTGTATTTCTTTTGATATTCATAGCACCTTGTACATCTATTTCTAATATTACTATTTTTCCTTCTTCAATCTTTTTTTCAACAAAGTGTTTAGGGGTTCCATAATAATTATTATGTACATGAGCATATTCTAGAAACTCATCATTTTCAATCATTTTTTCAAAATCATTTTTATCTATAAAAAAATAACTGATCCCGTCAATTTCGCCTTCTCTTTTATTTCTAGTTGTAGCTGAAACAGAATAGACTAAATTTTTTTGAGTATTCATTAAATCATGTAAAACAGTACCTTTTCCAACTCCTGAAGGTCCAGAAACTACTAATAAAAAACCTCTTTTCATCCTGCCTCCTTTTCAATATTTTACTTTATTCCACATTTTCCTTCAAGTAAATTCACTGCTTTGTTATAATATTAAAGAGGTGATTAAATGAGCTATGATGGAATTGTGACAAGATCCATATTAACACAATTATTAAAGGAAATAAAGGGAGGTAAAATACAAAAAATTACCCAGCCGTCCAAAAATGATATTATTCTTAATATATATTCTAGATCAAAAAGCTTTAAATTATTGCTTTCAGCAAATAATTCAGAAGCCCGTGTGCATTTTACAAATAGAAAATTTGAGAATCCAATAACCCCACCTAATTTTTGTATGGTTCTAAGAAAGCATCTAAATCAAGGAAAAATATTAAATATCGAACAAAATAAACTCGATAGAGTATTAATTTTTACAATATCAAGTATCGATGAGCTAGGATTTAATGGTGAAAAAAAATTGATTGTAGAAATTATGGGAAAATACTCAAATATCATACTAACAGATGAAAATTATAAGATAATAGATTCTATTAAAAGAATAAGTGATAATATCTCTAGTGTTAGACAAGTATTACCAGGCTTTAAATATTTTTTCCCAAAAGATGACAAATTTAATATACTAGATGAAAATTTCAAAGAGGATATTTTATATTTGGACCAAAAATTAAAAGATAGCCAAAATCCTAAAAAATTATTTTATGAATTTTATACAGGTCTATCCCCTACATTTGCAAAAGAAATTTGCTATATTTCTGATATTGATACAGATCTTAATTGGAAATTAATCAGTGAAGATGAGAAAAATAGATTAAATAAAAATTTTCATTTTTTCATAGAGAAAATTAAAAAAAATGATTTTAGTCCAACTCTTTTGAGGTCAGAAGAAAAGTACAAGGAATTCTACGCTTTTAATCTAAAATCCACAACTTATAAAAATATCAAATTAGATTCTATGAGCGAAGCTATAGATATGTTTTTTTCATTTAATCAAGTGCATGATAGATTAAGACAAATTAAAAATGATCTTATTAAAAAAATTAACAATTCAATAAAAGCTACAAAAAAGAAAATAAGTATACTAAATGATAATATTAAAAAAGAAGATAGAATTACAAAAAATAGAAAAAAAGGCGATCTCTTAAGCGCAAATGTTTATAATGTAAAAAAAGGAGACAAAGAAGTAGAAGTTTCAGATTTTTATAATGACAATAAAAAAATAAAAATCACATTGGATCCAAAAAAAGATGTATGGGGTAATATTGACGCATATTATAAAAAAAGTAAGAAGATTAAAAAATCAATAGAATTTGCAAAAAATGATCTTCCTAAACAATTATTAGAAATCAAATATTTAGAACAGGTCAGTGACTTCATAGAAAGAGCCTATAGTATAGATGAACTTGATGATATAAGAGAAGAATTAGAAGATAATAAAATAATAAAAAGAAAAAATCAAAAAAGAAATAAAATAAGAAATAAAAAATCTAAACCAATTCATTATAGGACTGTAAACAATTCAGATATTTATATTGGAAAAAATAGTAAACAGAATGATTATTTGACTTTAAAAATGGCAAATAAAGACGATTATTTTTTGCATGTTAGAAATTTAGCTGGCAGCCATGTTATCTTAAAGCCAAATGGCAATTTAAAAGAAGAAGATATAATATCAGCAGCTTTTTTAGCAGCTAAGCATTCTTCAGTAAAAAATGATAAAATTATTGATGTTGATTATACTTTAAAAAAGAATGTTAACAAACCAAAAGGCGCCAAACTGGGTATGGTTTATTATGAAAATTTTAAAACAATATCAATTGACATGGATTATGATCATGAAAAAAATTTACAATTAATAAGCAAATGAGAAAATCCGAAGCAATTTTAGCTTCGGATTTTTTAATCGATTTTTCTTCTAATCATGTCTCCAGGTTCAAGTTTTTGATCAATTTCTATATATAATACTTCTTTTGGATGATTGCAAAGCTCGACTTCTTCACCATCTTCATTAATTATCTTATCAAAAGTATAATCAATAAAATCCTCACTATTTCCAAAGATTTCTACTTTATCTCCTTTAAAGAATCTATTCCTTTGTTCAATTTTTGCTAGTTTCTTGTCTTCGTCATAATCTAAAACTAAAGCAATAAAATCATATCCTCTTATATAAGAACTTGAATCATAGATTTGAGAATTATGATCTGCTTTATTGTCAAAAAATGCTTTAGTAAAATGTCTGTGACTTGCCTTTCTAATTTCATTTAAATATTTTTTTGCAATTCCTTCATTATATTTACCATTGTAATAAGCATCAATCGCCTGCCTATAACTTCTGATTACTGTAGCAACATAAAACTGTGTTTTCATTCTTCCTTCAATTTTAAAACTGTCAATTCCAGCTTCAATTAATTTGTCTAATTCATCTATTAGACAAAGATCTTTTGAATTAAAGATATATGTGCCTCTTTCATCTTCTACAATTGGAAAATATTCTCCTGGTCTTTTTTCTTCCTGTAATGAATATTTCCATCTACATGCATGTGCGCAATCTCCTCTATTAGCATCTCTAGCAGTCATATAATTGCTCAAAAGACATCTTCCCGAATAGGATATGCACATAGCACCATGTATAAAACATTCAATTTCTAAATCTTTAGGCGCATTATTTTTAATATCTTTAATTTCATCAAGCGACAATTCTCTTGCCAAGATAACTCTTTTTGCACCTTGATTATACCAGAAATTAACAGTTTGAGAATTAGTTACAGACGCTTGAGTACTAATATGCAAATCAATATTCGAATTATCTTTTGCAATTTGAAATATTCCTGGATCAGATATTATCAGTGCATCCACCCCGATCTCATCAAGATATTTTACATATTCAACTATTCCCTTCATATCATTATCATGTGGTAATACATTCATAGTCACATGAACTCTTACATTTTTATCATGAGCATATTTTACAGCTTCTTTCAATTGATCAAAATCAAAATTTTTTGCATTCTTTCGCAATCCGAAATTATCTCCTGCAAGATAAACAGCATCAGCTCCAAATTTAATTGCAGTTTTTAATCTATCAAAATCTCCTGCAGGTGCTAATAATTCAACTTTTTTCATCAAAACTCCTTTATACTTATACTAATTCCATCACCAATTGGCACAAATGTTGTGGTGTAATTTTCTAAATTTTCCAAATAGACTAAAAATTCTCTTAATCTTTTTACAATAGTTATATCTCTTTTTTTAACTAAGTCATCAGAAGCAACTTGGCCATTAAACAAAATATTATCACAAACAATTATTCCACCATTTTTTAATAATCTATCACATTCGTTAAAATATTCTTTGTAATGGGATTTGTCACAATCTATAAATACAAAATCAAAGCCTTGATTAATAGTTTTCAAGGCTTTTATTGCATCGCAATTTATTAAATTATATAGTTTTAAATTATCATAATCATATTTTTCAATATTATTTAATGCTTGATTATAATTTTTCTTTGACAATTCAATACTAGTTATCTTGCAATTAGCTAATTTTCTTAGACAAATCGTAGAATATCCAATAGCTGTTCCTAATTCTAGTATATTTTTCGGATTTTTTATCTTAATTATAGTCTCTAGAAATTTTAAAGATGATCTTCGAATAATAGGCACCTTATTTTCTATAGCTTTCATTCTTAAAACATTTAAAGAATAATCATCATTTAAATCGTCAAGATATTTTTCTATATAATCATAATTTATCTTAGTCATCGTTAATCTCTGAAATTATTGGTAGTATCATCGGATCTCTTTGAGTCTCATTATAAACAAAAGATTTTAGACTTTCTCTTATATGATATTTAATTTGGCTCCAAGCATGTATATTATTTTTCTCGCACTTTTTAAGCGTACGCAAAACAATCTTCTTAGCTTTTTCTATTATGTCTTGACTCTCTTTGACATAGACAAATCCTCTTGAAACAATATCAGGACCTGCTATTAACTTTTGAGTTTTTGTCTCAAATGTCAATGATACTACAATCAAGCCATCTTCTGAAAGATGTTTTCTATCTTTTAATACAATATTTCCAACATCTCCTATTCCAGATCCATCTACTAATACATTTCCTGCTTGGACTTTAGATGTGATTTTTGCAGATCTTTTTGTAAGTTCAATAACCGAACCATTTTCTGCAATTATGATATTCTCAGATGGCATTCCCATAGCTTTTGCAATTTCTTTATGTTTATATAATTGTCTAGGCTCACCATGTGCTGGAATAAAAAATTTAGGCATTGTAAGTTGGTGCATCAACTTTATCTCTTCTTGACAAGCATGTCCTGAAACATGAACATCAGCAAGAGAAGAATATATAATATTTACTCCAATTTCTGTCAATCTATTTATAGTATTAGAAATAGCCATCTCATTGCCTGGAATAGCTGAAGCTGACAATATAACAGTATCATTTGAGTTTAAATGTACTTTTTTATGCTCACCTTTCGCCATTCTTGTAAGAGCACTTAATGGCTCACCTTGGGTTCCAGTTGACAAAATTACTATTTCATCTTCTGGATAATTATTTATATCTCTTATGTCAATAAGAGTATTTTTATTTATTTTTAAATATCCAAGATTACTTGCTATTCTCACATTATTTAGCATACTTCTTCCAGATAAAACAACTTTTTTCTTAAATCTTTCCGCTGCAAAAATAACTTGCTGAACTCTGTGTAGATTTGATGCAAAAGTAGCAACAATTATTCTTGAAGGAGCTTCAGCAAAGAGCTGTTTAAAAGTCTCTCCTACTTTACTTTCACTCATGGTGTATCCTTCACGTTCGACATTTGTACTATCTGCAAATAAGCAAAGTACTCCTTTTCTACCTAATTCTGCAAGTCTTTGTATATCTGTTACTTCATGATCGATTGGAGTAAAATCCATTTTAAAATCGCCTGTAAATATTACAGTTCCAACTGGAGACTTAACAGCTATAGCGCAACTATCTGGAATTGAATGGCTTACTCTTATAAACTCACAACTTAATTCTCCAACATTAACAGTATTATTTACATTTACCATCTTGAGTCTATTTGAGTTTAAGCCATGTTCTTTAAACTTATTTTCTAATAATCCTTTTGTTAATTTAGAACAATATATATTAGTATCAATTTGTTTTAAAACATAGGGTACTGCCCCCAAATGGTCTTCGTGACCATGGGTTATAAAAATCCCACGTAATTTATCTTTATTTTCTTCAAGATATGTGATATCTGGTATAACTATATCTACACCTAGCATCTCCTGATCAGGAAAAGTCAAACCGCAGTCGATAACAATAATGTCATTTTTATATTCGACTACTGTCATATTCTTTCCAACTTCACCTAAACCGCCAAGCGGTATAATTTTAAGCTTGTTTGCTTTTGTCATTTTCACTCCTTCTGTTTATCACATTTGGAGCAGGTTCCATAGATTTTTAAAGAATAGTCAGTCATATCAAAATCATAATTCTCTTTTATATATTTTTTTAGCTTATCAATTGAAAACATCTGTCCTTCATAAATATGACCACAATTGGTACAGATTAAGTGGTCATGATGTTCATTTTCTCCAGCTAATTCATATTTATTTATTGAATCTTTAAATTCTTGTTTTTGAACAATTCCTAATTCTTCAAATATATTTAAAGTTCTATAGACTGTAGCTATCCCGATAGATGGATTTTGTTCATGAACTGTTGAAAAAAGCTCTTCAGGAGTTAAATGCTTATGAACAGAATCACTTAAAGCTTTAAAAATTATTTGTCTTTGCTTGGTAAATTTATGTCCATTTTTTTCAAATATTTCTCTTAATTCTGTTATCTCCATTTTAACCTCTCTTCATTTGTTCATAAACTTCAATGATCTCGTTTAATTCGTTTTGATCATCAATTGATTTAAAGTTTATCTCCCCATTTTCATTTATGATTTGAAGAATCATTATCCTTTCATCATCATAAGGAGATAAAGCTGCATAATCGTAGTCATCTACCCCAAATGTATCTATTATTTTAAATTTTTTTAACTCTCCATTTTCATCAATTAATTCAATCGTATCCATGTTAACTCCTATCAAGAAAAGTTTGCAAGATAAAAGCTGCTGCAATCTTATCTATATACTTTTTACGATTTTCACGTCTGACCTTCATATTCATAAGTACTCTTTCACTTTGTATTGTTGTTAATCTTTCATCTTGATATATTACTTCTTTTTGAGTTTTTTTTCTTAATATATCTGCAAAAGAGACCACCTTTTGTCCTTGTGGACCTAAAGTATTATTCATATTTTTGGGAAGGCCCAATACGATTTTTTCTACTTGATATTGATCTATAATGTCTTTTAATTTTTCAATATCTTCACTGGTCTTTTTTCTTCTTATTGTAATATGAGGCTGAGCAGTGATAAAGAAGGGGTCGCTTAATGCGACTCCAATAGTTTTATCACCTAAGTCTAATCCCATTATTCTACTCATGAGTCATGTAAAAGTCTAATAACTCTTCAAGAATTTCGTCTCTATCAATTTGTCTTATCATTTTTCTAGCATCATTGTGGCTAGTTATATAAGTAGGATCTCCAGATAAAATATAACCTATAATTTGATTTGTAGGTTTATATCCTTTATCCTCTAATGAATCATATACTTTCTTAATAATGCTTCTAATATTCTTGTTTTCTTCTCTTTGAGGTTTAAATAACATCGTTTCATTGAATTGTTTATTAGACATATTTCCTCCCATTTTATTAAATCAAATCATAAACATGATTTAAAGCATCATCTAATTTGTCTATATCTTTTCCTCCAGCTTGAGCGAAGTTCTTTCTACCGCCGCCATTGCCTCCAGTCATTTGAGCAATTTCTCTTACTATTTTGCCGGCATCATATCTATCAGTAAGATCTTCAGTTACAGAGACATTAAATATAATCTTTGACTCTTGAGCTTTAGCAAAGACTATTATTATTGAATCAAATTTATTTTTTAGTCTATTTTCAAAATCTCTAAATGTTGATACATCCACATCATCAATTCTTTTAGCTAATACATTTACTCCATTAATATTTTTTACTTCATTTTCCAAATCATTAAAGATATCTTTATTGGTATTTGTTTTTAAATCATGTATCTTTTGTTTTTGTTCTTTGATAGTCTCTTCTAAAGTAGAAATTTTTGTTAAAATTTGGTCCTCTTTGGCATTAATTTTATTTGATATCTCATCAATCAAGCTCTCTTTTTCTAAAAGATATTCATAAACTTTTCTTCCAGTTATGGCTTCAATTCTTCTAACTCCTGCTGCTGCAGATGATTCAGATATAATCTTAAAAATTAAAATCTCACTTGTATTATTTACATGACAACCACCACATAACTCGCATGAATAATCACCCATTGAAACAACTCTGACTTTTTCTTTATATTTATCTTCAAAAAGTCCTATTGCATTTTTTTCTTGGCTTTGTTCATAACTCATTATTTGCTTGTCAACTGGTAATTGTTCTCTTATTTTTTCATTTACTATTTTTTCAATTTCCTTAAGTTGTTTTTTATTAATCTTTTCATAATGATTAATATCAAATCTTAATTTTTCATTATCAACAAGAGAACCAGCTTGTTTTATATGATCGCCTAAAACATCAATCAATGCTTGATCTAGTAAATGTGTTGCTGAGTGATTTCTGGTTATATCAAGTCTTCTTGATCTATCAACAATTAGACTAACTTCTTCTAAAGCTAAACTACCTTCTATTACCTCTATAAAATGCATATAAACATCTTTGTTTTTTTGAACATCAAATACCTTAGCTTTAGCATCATCTGTAACAATTAAGCCAGTATCAGCAACTTCTCCACCGCCTTCTGCATAAAAGACAGTTTTATCTAGTAATATTATACCCTTTTGACCTTTATTAATCGATGAAACTGATTTGGAATCTATAAATATTTTTTTGATATTTGCATTAGACTTCAATTCATCATAACCAATGAAATCAGTCTTTTCTACATCATCAATATCGATATTTGTATCAGTAGACCATGCTCCTAGAAGCTGTCTATTTTCTCTTGCCATTTCTTTTTGAGTCCTCATATCTTCATTAAATTTATCTTCATCGACATCAAATCCATAATCAGAAAGTATTTCTTTTGTAAGATCTAGAGGAAATCCATAAGTATCATATAATTTAAAGGCCTTGTCTCCATCTAATATAGTATTATTTTGTTCTTTCATTTCTTTAATATAATCTTCTAAAATTTCAAGACCTTTATCTATTGTATTTTGAAATCTTTCTTCTTCTTTCAATATAACTTTATGAATAATTTCTTTTGCATCTAATAATTCTGAATATTCATATGAATATGTTTCAATAATCTTATCAATTATAGCATTTAGAAAATTACCTTTAATACCAATAAGCTTTCCATGACGATATGCTCTTCTTACCAATCGTCTCATTACATATCCACGTTTATCATTGCTAGGTATTATGCCATCAAGTGCCATGAATGTTATAGCCTTTGAATGATCAGCAATAACTCTCATTGATTCATCAACTTTATTGTCTTGTTTATATTTTTTCCCAGATAACTCTTCAACCTTTCCAATGATATCTTTCATTGATTGAATTTCAAAAATATTATCTTTTTCTTGCAATACCATAGCAAGTCTTTCAAGACCCATTCCAGTATCAATATTAGGATGTTTTAATCTTTCATATTCCCCTTTTTCGTTTTTATTAAATTGAGTGAAAACAAGATTCCAGACTTCCATAAATCTATCTGAATTATCATTTCCAGGTTTATTGTCATTTTCATCAATGGCATGATCTTTACCACGATCTACATAAATTTCAGAACATGGACCGCATGGACCTACCTCTAATTCCCAGAAATTCTCGTCCTTATCGAATTTAAGAATTCTTTCTTCGGGTATATTTATCTCATTTTTCCAAATATTATAAGCTTCCTCATCTTCCTTAAATACAGTCACCCATATTAAATCTTTGTCTATTTCCATTCTTTGGGTTAAAAATTCAAATGCCCAATGAATTGCTTCCTTTTTAAAATAATTTCCAAATGAAAAATTACCTAGCATTTCAAAAAAAGTAGCATGTCTTTCAGTCTTTCCTACTCTATCTATATCTTGAGTCCTAACACATCTTTGAGATGATGTAGCTCTATCATTTTTCATTTTCTTTTCGCCAGTAAAATACATTTTTAAAGGAGCCATACCTGCATTAATTAATAAAAGCGACTTATCATTTTCAGGTATTAAAGAAAATGACTTTAGTACAGTATGATCATTTTCTCTAAAAAATTCTAAAAACTCTTTTCTAATTTCATTTATTCCTAAATTCTTCATCAATTCTCCTTTGATTAGTCTTCATCATTTAGCATATCTTCTAATGTAATTGAGTCAACTGCTTTATTTATAGCTATATCAATTTTAGAAAATACATTTCTAGCTTGGCATTGTCTATTATCGCAGATACTTTCATCTCCTGCGCAGACAGCAGTTGTAAAATCTCCTTCTAGAAGTCTTAAAATTTCTCCAACAGTAATATCTGAAGGTTTTTTATTTAACCTATATCCACCCTTTGCGCCTCTAATAGAAGCTATTATATCATTTTGTTTTAGAATGCGTATTAATTGTTCTAGATAATTTTCTGATAAAGATAATTCTTTGGCTATATCAGAAACTGAAGTGTAACCTTCATAATAATTTTCAGCAAGATAATAACAAGCTCTAAGTCCGTATCTTCCTCTGGTTGATAATTTCATATAAACACCTTATTTCGTTGTTATCATATCTTTCATGGCATCAAAGTATTTATCACCTATGCCTGAAACATTTTTAATATCTTCTATATTTTCAAATTTATTATCTTTTCTATAATCAATTATAGCTTCAGCTCTTTTTTCTCCTATATTTGGTAATTTTTGAAGTTGATCTATATCAGCAGTATTTATATTGATCTTTTGATTTTTTGAATTTTCATTATTTTCTTCTTTATCATTTATTATATATTGTTCATCAATCTCATCATTACTATCGTCAATTGAAGGGATTACAATCTTCATCTGATCTTCAAGTTTCATCGCCAAATTAATTTTTTGATCATCAGCCTTATTTGTAAGGCCGCCTGCCTTATCGATTAAATCTATTAATCTATCAGATTGTTCTATTTCATATACACCTGGATTTTTTATTTGTCCAGTAATATGTACTTTCATATCATCAGTTTGATCATCTTTATCTTCACTTTTAACTTGATTTGTTTCAATCGAAGATGAAAAACTATCAATTATCAAATCTTCTTGATCTCTATTTTTTAGATTTAATCTATAAATGCTTAGTAAAATAGCTAATATTGCCAAAACTACTATAGCTTTTACAATATCTGCTTTTTTTAAATTCATTTTTAATATCCGAAATTATTCTTCCCATAAATCTTCTAGATCGTAATAATCCCTATCTTTTTTTGTGAAAATATGAACTATAATTTCTGATATATCCATCAATACCCAATTGCCTTCTCTAAGTCCTTCAACATTTAAAACTTTATAATTTTCTTTTGCCAAATTTTCCTCTATATGATCCGCTAAAGCTCTATTATGGTTTACTGAACTAGCAGTAGCTATTACGAAGTAATCAGCTACTGAAGATCTATCTTTCAAATCAATAATCTTTATATCTTCCGCTTTTCTGTCTTCTAATACTTTTTTTATTATTTCTAATTTTTCCATCTTAACCTCTCAATAAAAAATTTCTTGCTTTAATAGTTTCTGGATGTATGGGTGCTTTTTTTGTAATCAAAAATAAAATTGTATGATCAAAATACATCAAAACAGCTTTATCTAAATCCTCTTTCGAAATTTTTCTTAGTACATTAACCCCATCATACTCTCTAGCATCTTCAATTGCATCAGCTAATAAAATAACTTTTGTAAGTTTTCTCATATTCTCTGTGCCAGTTGTATGGTATTTAATAGCATCTAAAACATCTTTATCTTTAATATTATACTCTTCTTGGGCTACAAATTCTGCTAAAAAAGAATGACTTACTGCCATATTCGACATTATTTTTTTATCAATATTATATTTAACTTTTAATTTATCATAATAATAGATTTCATTATACTTTGCACAATCATGAAATATAGCAGCTTGCTCAAGTTTTTTATCATCAATATTTAACCTAAGCGCATCATTTATTTCCATTGCTTTTTTAAAAACCCTTATGGAATGATTATATCTTTTTTCACCAATTTTATTTTGTAATTTGTCAAGATATTCTTTTTTAATCGACATATAATCTTCTTTCCTTAATTATATTTTCAACTTCAGATGTTACCAAATATTTTATTGATTTCTTACTTTTAACCAATTGCCTAATAAGTGTTGATGAGATAGTTGTTGATACATTGTCTAAGAAAAATATCTTTGCTCCATTATTTCTATACTCATTGAGCTTTTCAATCAAAGATGGATTAGTTGTATAATTAAAATATCTAGAAAAAACTATTATATTATTTTCATATAATATTTTTTTGTATTGCTTCCATGTTTCAATATTTAAAAAAGAATCCTCACCCATGATATAATAAATATCATCATTTGGAAATTGTCTTTTAAAATAATCTAATGTTTCAAAAGTATAGGATACTTCTTTTTGACTTTCATAACTAGATATTAATAACTTATCATTATCCTTAACTGCTTCAAAGCACATTTTAATTCGTGTTTCAATATCAGTTTTTTTATTATTCAATTTATGCGGTGCATTTGCTGTAGGTAGCAAAATTATTTTATCAAGATCCAATTCATTTATCGAATTTTCCAAAACTATTAAATGCCCTAAATGAATTGGATCAAAAGTTCCACCAAATAATGCTATTTTCATTATATATCAAATTTTGAATTCTCTTTATTTCTTTTATATAAAGTAATTATATTGCCAATATGAGATACAAATTCGCAATTTAAATTTTTAGTGATCTCATCAATTATATAATTGTCATCATCAAGATTGTTATTTAAAATTTTAACTTTGATCAATTCTCTTTTTTCTAAAGCTTCATCAATAGCCCTTAATAATTCATCAGAAATTGAATTTTTACCAATATTTAATATAGGCTTTAAATCATGAGCTAAAGATTTTAATTTTGCTCTTTGTTTACTATTTATCATCTATTCTCCTATTCATAATACTCAAATTCTAAATCTCCAACTACCATAATATCACCATCTTGAATACCCATTTCTCTGAATTTATCAAAAATTCCCATTTCTTTTAATTTCATCTCAAAAAACATTCTGGAATCATAATCTTCAAAATTGACTCTTTCAAGTAAATTATCAATTCTTTTACCATATACATGATACTTATCATCACTTAGTTTAAAGTTTAGATCATAAATTTCCTTACTATTATAATATTCTTCTAAAAAGTCTTCATCTTCTTCAAATTCAAATGATTCGATTTTTGTAGTTGAGAGTATTTCAGTAACTTTATTTATTAATTGTTTAACACCTGAAGTTGTTATAGCTGATATTTCAAATATGATTTTATCATCAAATTCTTCTTTGAATTTCTTAGCATTGTCATTAAAATCCAAATCTTTTTTATTTAAGACGATAATTTCTTTTTTCTTATCTAACTTATTTCCATATCTAGTTAATTCATTTTTTATTAATTTATAATCTTCAATAGGATCTCTACCTTCTGAAGCAGATATATCAATTAAATGCAACAATATCCTACATCTTTCAATATGCTTTAAGAAATCATGTCCTAGTCCAATCCCTTCGCTAGCTCCTTCTATAAGACCTGGAATATCTGCTACGACAAAACTTCTATCTTCATCTACTTCAACAACGCCCAAATTAGGATCTAAGGTTGTAAAATGATAATTTGCAATCTTTGGTTTAGCCTTTGATATTACAGAAATCAAAGTCGATTTTCCAACATTTGGAAGTCCCACTAAGGCAACATCCGCAAGCATTTTTAATTCTAATATAATATTAATTTCTTGACCTTTTTGACCAGGTTGAGCGAATCTTGGTGCCTGTCTAACTGAATTTTTGTATCTAGCATTTCCTTTTCCACCTTTTCCGCCTCTTGCAATTAAAAATGTTTGACCATTGGTTTTAAGATCTTTAATTATCTTATTGCTCTCTTCTTCTCTAATTATAGTACCTACAGGAACTTTTAAGTATAAAGATTCTCCTTTATTACCAAATCTATTTTTCTTTTGTCCATCCGTACCATTTTGAGCAAAATACTTCTTTTTGTATCTATAATCGGCAAGAGTAGTAATTTCACTAGAAGCTATAATATATATGCTTCCTCCATCTCCACCATCTCCACCTGCAGGACCACCGGATGGTTCATATTTTTCTCTTCTAAAAGCTACTGCTCCATTTCCACCATTGCCAGCTTTTAGTTGTAAATTTACAATATCAATCATATTTTTTCCTCATAGAAATAAAAGCTTGCCAAAAGGCAAGCTTATTATGCGATAACTTCTTTAGGATAAACAGAAACTTGTTTTCTATTTCTTCCTTTTCTTTCGAATTTAACAACACCTTCAATACATGCAAATAAAGTGTCGTCTCCTCCTCTTTTTACATTTTCGCCTGGATGAATTTTTGTACCTCTTTGTCTAACAATAATTGTACCTGAGTGTACGAATTGTCCATCTGCTCTTTTAACACCAAGTCTTTTTGACTCACTGTCTCTTCCGTTTTTTGAAGAAGATACTCCCTTTTTACTAGAAAATCTTTGAATATCTAAATTTAAAAACATATTACACCTCCTCAAAGTGTAGTTTTACATATTCTTTAAAGTTCTTTTCTATATTTTCAATGCCCAATATAAAAGTTCTCATAAGAATATCAGTTGTATTATTGTTGTTAGTAATTTCTAATTTCATTATGCCTTGTTGATCAGTAAATATGAATTGGCTTTTTTTATGATAATAATCTAAAGTATTTATAATAGCTGTTGCCAAAGTTGACACACCTGCGCATACAATATCTTTACCATATTCATCATAATCAGCATGACCTTTTATCTCAAACCCTAAAAAGGCATTTCTATTATTTCTAAATACTGTTACATCAATCATAATTATAATGAAATATTTTTGATTTCAACTAAAGTATATGGTTGTCTATGTCCTTTTTTCTTCTTGTAACCTTTTTTAGCTTTATATTTAAACACAATGATTTTTTTGTCTTTAGCATGTTCAACAACTTCTGCTTTTACATTAGCACCTTCAACTATTGGTGTTCCAATTTTTAAATCATCATCTGATTTTACGAGTAAAACTTTATCAAAAGTTACTTCTTCACCAGGATTAGCGTTTAATTTTTCAACCCTTACTTGGTCGCCTTCAGATACTTTATATTGCTTTCCACCTGTTTTAATAATAGCGTACATAGTACACCTCCTCATAATTTTCTCGCCAGTCTAGGTGATCTAACCCATACTGAGCGGTTTACCTAAGTATGATACCAAATAATTATCGGTTTGTCAAACTAAACTATCTTAATTATTTCCATATTTTCAATAGCATCGTCAATAAGTTTATCGGTATCTAAATTATTTTCTGAATATTCTATATCTTTTAATCTCGGTTTTGTTACTGGTCTGTCTGGTGTAAACACAGAGCAGCAGTCATCGAATGGTTCAATTGATTTTTCATAAGAACCAATCTCTCTAGATATTTTAATTATATCAGTTTTATCCATTCCTATTAAAGGCCTAAGTATAGGGATATCTACAGCTTCATTTATAACTGAAACTGATTGTATAGTTTGACTTGCCACTTGACCTAAAGATTCTCCAGTTATCATGACATTTATTTTATGCTTATTGCAAATTCTCTCTCCAATTTTCATCATAAAACGTCTTGATAGAATTGTTGTCTCTCTTGATCGGCAATTTTTTGCTATTTCTTTATAAATATTTAATAGATTTACTGAATACATTGTAATTTCTCCAGTGTATTGGCTTAATATTTTTGCTAAATCATTAACCTTTTGATGAGCTCTTTTAGATGTAAAAGGATAAGAATGAAAGTGTAGTACTGAAATCTCCACACCTCTTTTAGCCATCATAAATCCAGCTACTGGAGAGTCGATTCCACCTGATAAAAGTAATAGTCCTCTACCACTTGAACCTATTGGTAATCCGCCATAGCCTTCGATTCTCTTGATATATACAAAGGCATCTTCTTTTATATCAACAAAAACCTCAAAATCTGGATTATGAACGTCGACTTTAATATTTTTAAAATGCTTTAAAAGATATCCACCTATTTTTGCGCTTATTTCTGGTGATTTCATCACAAATGATTTATCTACTCTATTTGTTTTTACTTTAAAAGTTTTTCCTTGAAAATTCTCAAAATCCTCAACAGCACAAATGGCTGCCTTTGCTATAGAATCGAGATTTTTTTCACACATAATAACTTGTGAAATATATATAATTCCAAATACTTTTTTTACTTGACTTATTATTTGTTCATGCTTTTGTTTTTCTACATCAATATATACTTTTGAAGATTCAATAAATATGTCATTATATCCTATTTCTTCAATATTTCTTTTTATATTTTTAATTGCTCTATTAAAAAAACTCTTTCTATTTTTTCCCTTTAAAATTAATTCTCCAAAACTAACAGCTACTAGCCACTTCATCAATAAACCTCTCTTATAAACTTAATTGCATATTTTAACACATCTATAGTTTTATCTATATCTTTTTTTGTGATACTTTCATCAAAAGAAAATCTTATAGATCCATCAATATATTCATCGCCGATATTAATATTTTCTAATATTCTACTCTTTTTACCATGTGAGCATGCTGATCCACTTGTTACATAGATTTTTTCATCTTCTAAAAAATGAACCAATACTTCAGACTTAATATTCTTAAATGCGCAATTTAAAATATAATTACTGGACATATTAATATTAGAAATTATTTTTTTATCTTCTATTTCATTAAGTCTGTCTATAAAATATTTTTTAATCTCTCCAATTTTTTCGTAGTTGGATCTTTTGTCAATTATCTCTAATGCTTTCTTAAAAGCAACAATTGATGGCGCATTTTGTGTTCCAGAAGACACTATTTCCTGTCTTCCTCCATATAAAACCGGTCTTAATTTATTAATGATATCTTTTTTAATAAAAATAGCCCCTAATCCCTTTGGACCATGTATCTTATGAGCTGAAAAACTCATTATATCGATTTTAGCTTTTTTAACATCGATTTTAATTTTTCCAAAGGATTGAGTTGCATCGACGTGAAATATAGTATTAGGATTTTTTGTTTTTATGACTCTACCTATTTCTTCAATGTCATTTATAGTTGCAATCTCATTATTAACATGAATTAAAGATATTAAACTTGTATTTTCAGTAATTAAATTCTCTAAATCCTTAAGATCAAACACACCATTTTTATCATTTTTTACATAAAATATATCTTTATAATTTGAGTTTTTAAAACTTTCATATACCGAAGCATGTTCAAGCTTTGATGTAATAGCTTCTTTTTTATCCGATGAGAAAGAATTAATTGCTATATTATTTGATTCTGTTGCCCCTTTTGTAAAAAATATCTCATCTGGCTTTGCATTTATGTATTTTGCAATAAATTCTTTGGTATCTTTAATAAGATTTTCGCATTCCATTGCGAAACTATGAATTGAAGCAGGATTTGCAAAATATTTTTTTTGCATTTCACTTTCAATATCAATGACTTCATCATACATTCTTGTTGTTGCAGCATTATCTAAATATATCATTAAAACACTCCTTTGACTAAACTATTATATGTTAAAACAAGTGTAAAATCAATTTATTTGTTATAATAGAAATATGATTGATGAAAAGATAATTTATGATGCTAAAAATTTAAATAAAAACCAATTAGTCTTAGATATTGAAACCACAGGTCTAAGTCGCCAATTCGACACAATAGTAATGATTGGAATGATTTATTATGAACAGAAGAATTTTTTTATAAGACAAATTTTTGCTACAAATGATCAACAAGAGAAGGATTTATTAATAATTTTTAAAAACATCTCTAAAGACAAACAAATAATTACTTATAATGGTGATTCATTTGATTTAGAATTTATAAATCAAAGATTAATTAACAATAATTTAGAAGCTATATTTTTTGAAAATACAATAGATATTTATAAAGTCGTAAGAGATTATCAGAAATTTTTTAATTTTCCTAGTTTAAAACTTGATTATATCGAAACATTACTAGATATAAAAAGAGTAGAAGACGATAGAAAAAGAGTTGTAAGTAAATTATCAAAAGAGGTGCTTGTAAGAGACAATCCTACTCCAATAATAAAACACAATAGAAATGATGTTATTTCAACTGAAAAACTAATCACTATTGAGGATGTTTTTACTTATAAATTAAGTTTTTATTCTAAATTTCTAGATGCTAATTTATGCTTAAAAAACTCAATAATAGAAAAAAACTTAATTCATCTAACCTACATTTCAAGTATAAAACTAAATAAAAGCTTCTATGAATTTTCTGATTTCTGTATAAGTATTGACGAATACCAAGTAAATATAAGAATCAATGTATTATATGGCAAAATTTCAGAAAATAATTTTGGTTATGTAGTAAAAAATATATTTAAATTAGAAGATAAAAGCTCATATGATATATCAAAAGATTATCTATTATTTAAAAATTCCAATACTTACTTGTATAAAAATATTAATGCTCATACAAGAAAAATATTGGAATCAATCTAATTAATATTTTCAATTTGCCAGTCGACCTCATCCATATCATGTTCTTTAAGAAATTGATTTGTTCTTGAAAAAGGCTTTGAGCCAAAAAAACCTCTATAGGCAGCAAATGGCGATGGATGAGACGATTCTATTATCAAGTGATTTTTATTAGTTATCAATTTCTTTTTATTTTGTGCATTTTTCCCCCACAAAATAAAAACCATGGGCTTTTTTCTATTATTCAAAAGCTCAATAATTCTATCTGTTAACATCTGCCAACCAATATTTTGATGAGAATTTGGTTGATGTGCTCTAACTGTAAGCGTTGAGTTTAATAGAAGTACACCTTGTCTTGCCCATTTAGTTAAATCACCATTATCTGGAATATAGGTGTTAATATCCGAACTCATCTCCTTAAAAATATTTAATAGTGAAGGAGGAATCTTAACATCTTTTTTAACAGAAAATGAAAATCCATTTGCCTGATTAACACCATGATAAGGGTCTTGTCCTAATATAACTACCTTACAATCTTCATAACTTACATATTTTAAAGCATTAAATATATCATTCATTTCAGGATATATTTTATATTTTTTATATTCCTCAATTAGAAGTTTTCTTAAAGTCTTATAATAGGACATCTGCCATTCTTTTTCTAATAGTTTATCCCAGCTATTTCCTATTTTTACTGACATCTTTATCTCCTAAAATTAAAAACATTAGAAAAATACATCCAACTGTAACAAATATATCAGCTACATTAAAGACTGGAAAATTAAATTTCCCATTAAAATTTACATCAATAAAATCTACAACATAGTGATTAATAACTCTATCGTAAAAATTTCCCAATGCGCCAGAAATTATAAAAGCAATTGAAATATTTATCAATTTAGAATTGTACTTTATATTTTTAATAAAATATATGCAGATTAAAAAAACTATAGTCACAGTTAAAATTATAAATATAGTCCTTTTATTTTGTAATATTCCAAATGCTGCTCCTCTATTTTCTAGATAAGTAAGTTTTATCCAACCTAAATCTATTGGATTGTCTATAAAATTATTTATAGCATATAATTTAGTTAGTCTATCAAGTACTAGACCAATTAGTATAATTAAAATATAAATCATAATACCTTCTTATAAATAATGTGATAATTACCTTTTTTACTTGATCCTATAATCTGATCAAAAATATATCTTCCGTAACCTCGTATAGAAATAAGACTCTCTTCTTCTACTTGATAAGATGGATCATCAACTATCATATAATCAATCTTTATCTTCTTTTTTTTGATTAAATCTTTAGCTTTTTTTCTTGAAAGATTCAAAATTGAAGAAACCAAATTATCAATTCTTAAAGATGAAACAAATATTTTATTTATCTTGTATTCTAATCTTTTATCCATGAGCGTATTTATTTTCTTTTCTTCTACTTTCACGGATTTATTTGCAATTTTTGTAAGATTATATTTTATAAATGGATAATCATCTTCTAAAACAACAAATTCACAATTCTTGTCGATTACAATATCTCCTATATTCTCTCTGTCTATCCCTAAAGAAATTAAAGCTCCTAGTATATCTTTATGTTCTAAGTTTATATCTTTAATGATTAAAACTCTAATATAGTCTTCATTTAAACAATGATTAAAATTAACTAAGAATATTTTTCTTTCTGCTTTTTCATTTCCTCCAACAAATTTTATATCTATATCATTATTTTTTGCTATATTTGATATGATTTTTTGTTCCATCGGATCTAGAAAAAAGCTATATACAAACTTTTTAGTATAAAATGCTTTTTCCAAAAGAGAAATCGCCTTTTTAATATTAGTTTTTTTATTTTTATCTCTTATAAAGTCAATATTATACTCTAATGTCATAATCTAAAAATTAAAAGATCGACTATAGTCGATCTTTATAATTGATACATTCCTCCAGATTGAATTTGATCTGCCATAGATCCATCTATGTCTACACCCTTTGGGCATATTACAAAAATTCCTTTAGTAACTTTTTGCATTCTTCCATCTAAGGCATAAACCCCGCCGCTTACAAAATCAAATATTTGTCTTTTTTTATCAGTTTCAACCATTTCTAAATTTAAAACCACGACTTTCAAAGCTCTAATATCGTCTATGACTTTTGGAGCATCGTTATAATCTAAAGGTTCTTGTATTGATATCTTGAACCTATTTGATTTTTGACTATTATTCATATTTACTATATTATTATTTCTTCTAGAACGAGTAGATTTAAAATCATCACTTGAATATGTTTCAGAATTATTTTCTTCTTTTGTAGAATAAGTCTCATAAGTATTTCTCTTAGGTTCTTCTCTTTCTACTGTTTCATCTTCATAATCATCATATTCATAATTATCATCAACGCCTACAAAGCCTTTTAATTTTTCAAACATTATTATACTCCCTTTTGCCAAATATTTTTGAACCAACTCTTATAATATTAGCTCCTTCTTCTAAAGCTATCTTATAATCATTAGTCATTCCCATTGATAAATAATCTAACTTAATATTATTATAACTTAAATCGCTAAATTTATCGAATTCTTTTTTTAATTCTTTAAACACCCAGCGAATATTCTCAGGATTCTCAGAATATGGAGCCATTGTCATAAATCCTCTTATTTTTATACTGTTTAAATCATTCGCTTCTTTTAATACTTCTTCTAATTCTTCTTTATAAAAGCCTGATTTAGTATCTTCTTTTGAAATATTAACTTGTAATAAAATATCCTGAATAATACCTAAATCATATGCTCTATTATTAATTTTTTTTAGCAATTTAATGCTATCTACTGAATGAATTAAACCAACTTCACCTACAATTTTATTTACTTTATTTGTTTGTAGATGACCAATTAAATGCCAATTTATATCCTTTGGCATTTTTTCTTTTTTATCAAGTAATTCTTGTACTTTGTTTTCTCCAAATTCTTTATATCCTATATCATAGGCTTCTTTTATTCTAGTTATATCAATAGTTTTTGTTACACAAAGTAATTTAGCATTTGATTGTGAATATTTTTTGATATCTTCTTCAATTTCAAAAATATTTTCTTTTATAGTCATATTGCTCCTATTCATATTCACTCTTTTTATCTCTAGTCATCAAATTTATAGCGCAATCTTTAGGATCTTGGTTATTAAATAAAACATTGTAAATCTCAGTTGTTATAGGCATCTGTTCGGAAATATCTTTTGATAATGAATATATGGCTTTTGTAGTTGGTATGCCTTCAACGACCATCTTAATTTCTTTTTTTGCTTCTTCAACATTAATACCTTTACCAATCAAACGACCAGCTTTAAAGTTTCTAGAATGTTCGCTCGTGGCTGTCACAATTAAATCTCCAACTCCTGCAAGCCCATTAATAGTCTTAATATCTGCATTTTGTGACTTGGCAAATTTTGACATTTCATGAATACCTCTAGTTATTAAAGCAGCTTTTGGATTATCTCCATAGCCAAGGCCATCTAAAATACCAATTCCTAAAGCAAGAATGTTCTTTACAGCGCCACCAAGTTCAACTCCTATAACATCTGTAGATGTATAAACCCTAAAGGTATCTCTCATAAATATGTTTTGAACATCTTTTGCAATACTTTCATCTTCGCTTGCACAAACCACAGTTGTTGGCATTGCTATTATGACCTCTTCAGCATGTGATGGTCCTGAAAGAACTGCATAGTTTATATCAGAAATTTCTTTTACAATCTGAGATATCCTTTTGTGCGTATTTAGCTCAAGACCCTTTGATAAGTTTATAAACACCTTCTCGTTTGAAAGATGATCTTTAAAATTATTTAAAACTTCTCTTGTTGCCTGTGTCGGAATTGCATTTATAATATATTTATTTTCCGACGCTTTTTCAATGCTATCAGTTGCTTTAATATTTTCAGATAGTTCTAAATCTGGAAAATATTTCTTATTTATATGCTCATTATTAATCGCATCATTAACTTCTTTATTTCTACTATAAAGCAAAATTTCATATTTATCTGATAATAAACGTGCTATTGCAGTTGCCCAACTGCCAGCTCCTAAAATTGTAATTTGCATATTAACCTCAAATCAATCTTTTTTCTTGTTTATTTTTTATTCTAATTATATTAGCTTTATGTCTATAAAAAACCATAATTACCATAATTAAAATAAATAGAAATAATAATCTCTCTTCTAGTCCATAAAAGACTAATGTAGATATTGGTGCAAAAATTGCTGCTGTCAATGAAGAAATCGATACTATCTTAGTTATTAAAAAAACTACTACAAATACAATGACTAAAACAATAAAAATTCTCCAATCAATAATCAATAAAGCTCCCGCAGAGCTAGCTACACCTTTACCACCTTTAAATTGTAACATATAAGAGTACATATGACTTAAAACCACAACCAAAGCAGCAAAAGCTTCCAGAGTTTTATCTCCAAGTTTTTTAGCTATAAATACCGCAACAACAGCCTTTAACATATCACAAACTAATGATAAAACACCAACTTTTAATCCATAGGATCTATAAGCATTAGTAGCACCAGCATTTTTGCTTCCCTTTGTCCTAATATCTGTGTGGTCATAAATCATACCAAATATATAAGAAAATGACAATCCCCCTAGAAGAAAGGAGGTAATAAAGACTAAAATATAATTAATCATTTACTTTTCCTTTCTCTAACTTCAAAGCAAAATGGTACCCCCACTAGTTGATAATTTTCTCTGATTTGATTTTCTATATATCTTAAATAAGAAAAATGCATCAACTCTTTATCATTTACATGTAAAATAAATTTTGGTGGTCTTTGGGAAACTTGAGATATATAAAATATTTTTAATCTCTTTCCTTTATCAGTTGGTGGAGGACTAGTCATAATTGCGTTATTTAAAATATCATTTAGAACTCCTGTCTTAATTCTATGTGAATAATTATTATCTACAATTTCTATAGTTTCTAGTAACTTATTAATTCTAATTTTTTCTTTTACAGAGATAAATACTATAGGAGCATATGGCATAAATGACAGTTTTTCTCTAATATCCTTTGTCATATCTTTTACAGCTTGATTACTTTTTTGTGACAAATCCCATTTATTTACTGCAATTACAACTGCTTTGTGATTATTGTGCGCATATCCAGCTATCTTTGCATCTTGTTCAGTAACTCCTACATTGTAATCTATTAGAAATAAGCAAATATCTGCTTGATCAACAGCATCTAGTGTTCTTTGTACTGAATAATATTCAATATTTTCTTTTACTTTTTTCTTTCGCCTAAGACCTGCAGTATCTACTAAAACATAGTCCTTACCATTGTAATTCCAATAATTATCTACTGCATCTCTTGTTGTACCTGCAATATCAGTTACTATCATTCTGTCATCATTTAATAAAAGATTTACAAGTGATGACTTACCAGCATTTGGTTTACCAATTATTGCAATTCTTGTCTCATCAGCAAATTCTTCTTCTATTTTATCAAAATCAATAAATCTTAGTATCTCATCTAAGAGATCTCCTAGTCCATATGAATGTTCTGCAGAGATTACGCAGAGTGAATCAAAACCTAATTGATAAAATTCGTATATCTCTTCCGGTGTTTTGTGAGAATCAATCTTATTTACAACAATTATAACTGGCTTATTGTACTTTCTAATCTCATTAGCAATTTCGTAATCATGTGCTGATAACCCTTCTTTACCATCAACTAAAAATAATATTACTGAGGATTCATTTAATGCTTTTGTTACTTGAGATTTTATTTCTACATTCATTTTTTCTTTATTAGAAATATCTAATCCACCAGTATCCGATAAAATGAACTCTTTACCCAGCCATTCTACTTTATCGTATACTCTATCACGAGTTACTCCATGAAAATCTTCAGTAATTGATTTTCTCTTACCTACTAATCGATTAAATAAAGTTGATTTTCCAACATTTGTTCTTCCTACTAAAGTAACTATTGGTCTATTCATGATCTACTCCATATACAGGAAATTTTTCTGTAAGTTTCAAAACATCCCTTTTAATATCTTCTTTATCCCTTTTCTTTTGTAGCGTATCTGAAATCAATAGGGCGATTTGTTTAGCTTGTTCTTCTTTCATATGTCTAGTAGTTATTGCTGCAGTTCCAATTCTTAAACCACTTGTAATCATTGGAGATAACTTTTCATTAGGAATTGTATTTTTATTAGTAGTTATCTTAACTTCATCTAAAAGTTTTTCTGCTTCTTTTCCTGTTAAATTCATATTAGTTAAGTCTATTAATATTAGATGATTATCAGTTCCATCTGTGACTAATTTAAAACCTTCTTTTTTCAAAGTATCAGCCATGACTTTAGCATTTTTAATTATGTTTTTTGCATAAGCCTTAAAATCATCTGATAATGCCTCTTTAAAGCATATAGCTTTAGCAGCGATAATATGTTCTAAAGGACCACCTTGCAATCCAGGAAAAACAGCTTTATCAATATCTTTTTTTAGTTTTTCTTTGCACATTATTATTGCTCCACGAGGGCCTCGTAAGGTTTTGTGCGTTGTAGTTGTTACGATGTCGCAATATTTAACAGGGCTCATATGAACATTTGCAGCAACGAGTCCTGCAATATGAGCAATATCAGCCATGAGTATAGCATTTACTTCATCAGCTATTTCTCTAAATTTCTTAAAATCAATTTCTCTTGGATATGCACTTGCTCCGCATATAATTAATTTTGGATTAACTTTTTTTGCAATTTCTAATACATTGTCATAATCAATTCTTTCAGTTTCAGCATCTAATCCATAATGATGAAATTCAAACCACTTTCCAGATATATTGACTTTTGAACCATGAGACAGATGTCCACCTTGGCTTAAATCCATTGATAACACCTTATCTCCTGGTTTTAAAACCGCTAAAAATGCTGCAAGATTGGCATTAGATCCTGAATGTGGTTGAACATTAGCATGCTCACAACCAAAAATTTCTTTGACTCTTTTAATAGCCAAGTCTTCTATAATATCAATATTATGACAACCTCCATAATATCTTTTATGCGGAAGTCCTTCAGCATATTTATTTGTTGAAATACAACCACTAGCTTCAAGAACTGCTTTTGAAACATAATTTTCAGAAGCGATGAGTTCTATATTCTCTTCTTGTCTTTTTAATTCTTTGTTTAAGGCATCATAAACTTCTCTGTCGACTTTTTTAATATTTTGATAATCAAAAATCATTTAACACCTCTTTACTTTAATTAAAGTATCTTTCTTGAATCTACTGTCTATAAATTTAATTATAAATAAGGAAAGGGCTAAAAATACAATTACGCTTAAAAATGTAACTATATTTAAATCTACATTTTTATCCTTAAACATAATATTAGATATAACTGCACCTATTATCATCATTATAACAGGTAAGATATAAATAGCCCAACTCATTTTTAAAAGATCAGAAGACTTCGTTGTAATAATAACCTCATCTCCCGCTTTTAAATTCATATCTTTTATAGACAATTCAATAAAACTTGGCTTAACTTCACATCCTCCACATGTGGAACAAGATCCACATGCAGAATCTCTTAATACCATTAATTGGGTTTTATCTTTCTCTTTTTTTACTACGATTGCTTTTTTATTTATCAAACTCATAAATAAAATCCTTAATTATCTCAGAAGCCATAAATAAACCAAAAGTCGGTGGCAAAAAGGATACAGAAGAGGGTACAGATTTTCTAATATTTTCTTTTTGACTTGATTTTACTTTTGGCTCTTCTTTTGAATAAACCACTTTAAGATCTTTTATTTTTAATTTTCTACACTCTCTTCTTATTACTTTAGCTAATGGATCATAGCTAGTTTTGTATATATCAGAAACCTCTATCTTTGAAGGATCCATTCTATTTCCTGCTCCCATTGATGAAATTATATTAAGTTCATTTTTCTTTGCATATTCAATAAGTCCAATCTTAGCACTTACTGTGTCGATACAATCTGCAATATAATCATATTGATTAAGATTTAAATCTTCAAGATTTTCTTTTGAAACTCTTATTTTAAAAGAATTTACTTTTGCTTTAGGATTAATCCTTAAAATAAGCTTTTTCATAACATCCACTTTGCTTTCACCAACATTATCAACAAAAGCATGTATTTGACGATTTAAATTAGTAATATCAATTACATCATCATCTATAAGTGAAATCTCGCCTATACCCATTCTAGCTAGGCTCATGGCAAGCATTGCTCCTACACCACCTACTCCTATTATTAAAACAGATTTTTTAAACAATAATTCTTGATTTTTCTTACCTATTACTTTTTCATTCCTTTGAAATTGGTTCATTGACATTAATAGCTAACTCCTCTAATACATTTTCTTCAACTAGCGATGGAGCTTGGGTTAATGGACAAGTAGCTGATTGTGTTTTTGGAAAAGCTATTATATCTTTAATATTATCTGTTTTAGCAAATAACATTATTAATCTATCCAAACCATAGGCTATGCCGGCATGTGGAGGTGTACCATATTTTAATGCTTCAATAAAAAATCCAAATTTCTTTTCTATATCCTCTTGTGTAAGCTTTAAGGCTTCAAATACTTGCTTTTGAAGTTTTGAATTGTTTATTCTTACTGAGCCTCCACCCATTTCTTCTCCATTAATGACAATGTCATATGCATTTGTTCTTACAATTTCAGGATTTTCTTTAAGATATTTTACATCTTCATCTACAGGTTTTGTGAAAGGATGATGTTGTGATACATATCTATCTTCTTCTTCACTGTATTCAAACATTGGGAAATTTACTACCCAGCAAAGAGCATAATCTTTTTCATATGCATTTTGATCTTTAGCCACTTTTCTTCTTAAAGCTCCAAGTCCTTCAAGCACTATTTTATTTTTATCTGCTGCTATTAAAACTAAATCATTATCTTTAACTTCTAAAATTTCTTTAATTTCATCTAAAGTTTTTTCATCTAGGAATTTTTTAATACTAGATTGAATTTCACCATCAACAAATTTTATGAAACTTAATCCTTTAAGTCCATAGTCTTTTACAAAATCTTCTAATTTTGATATTTGTTTTCTTGAATAATTGGAAGCTTGATTATTAAAATTTATAGCTCTAATAGATCTATTTTCTCCAAGATTATCTTTAAATACTTTAAACTCAGTATCTTTAAAAGCATTAGAAATATCTTTAATTTCAAAACCGAAACGTAAATCCGGTTTATCCGAACCATATTTAGTCATGGCTTGTTGATAATCAATTCTATCAATAGGCAATTTAAGATCATAATCAGTAAATTTATCAAATAATACTTTTAGTAGACCTTCATTCATATTAATTACATCTTCTTGATCAACAAAGCTCATTTCCATATCAAGCTGAGTAAATTCAGGTTGTCTATT
This sequence comes from Tissierellia bacterium, assembly GCA_030527425.1. Classification (GTDB taxonomy): domain Bacteria; phylum Bacillota; class Clostridia; order Tissierellales; family Peptoniphilaceae; genus JAUNAV01. The sequence goes on along the minus strand of JAUNAV010000002.1, from coordinate 24,935 downwards.
TGCTCTTAAATCTTCGTCTCTAAAGCATTTAACTATTTGATAATATCTATCCATTCCTCCAATCATTAATAATTGTTTCATCAATTGAGGTGATTGAGGCAATGCGAAAAATTTTCCTTTGTTAACTCTAGATGGAACCAAATAATCTCTTGCTCCTTCTGGAGTAGGCTTTGTTAAAAATGGTGTTTCTACCTCAATGAAGTGATTATCATACATATAATCTCTCATTGTTTTTACAACCTTAGCCCTGATTTTTAGTCTTTTTTGAACTTCTGGTTTTCTAATATCTAAGTATCTATATTTTAATCTCATATTTTCAGATACATTATCATCATCTTTTATATAAATTGGTGGGGTATCTGCTTGATCGAGAATATAAATTTCAGATGCTATTACTTCAATATCGCCTGTTGGAATATCTGGGTTTTTACTCTCTCTTTCCCTGATAACTCCCTTTGTTTCGATAACATACTCTTTTGAAATTTTTTTAGCTATTTCGTAATTGTCTTTATCTTCTTCTCTTATAACAATCTGAGAAATCCCTGTAGTATCTCGTAGATCAATAAATATCAAAGATCCCAAATTTCTTATATTAGATACCCAGCCCATAAGTACTACTTCATTTCCAATATCTTCTTTTCTCAAATTGCCTGCCATATGTGTTCTTTTAAACTTCATATATCCCCCTCTAATTTACAAATGGATTATTTTCTTTTTCATATAAAACATTGGTTGATTCACCATGTCCAGGATAAATTTTTGTATCATCATCAAAAACTAATATTCTTTCTTTTATTGAATGTATTATTGAATTATAATCTCCACCAGCAAAATCAGTTCTTCCAATAGATAATTTAAATATTGTATCTCCTGAAAATATAATATCTTCAAGTGCAAAACTCATAGAATCTATTGTATGACCTGGTGTTTTTAAACAAATGATATTAAATTTTTCAATTATTTGTTTATCAAGTAAAAATTCATCTATTTCATATTTTTCTATAGGATATGCCATATAATCACTCAAATTATAATTGACATCTTCATAAATATCCCTACTGTCTTCACTTGCATAAATTGGAACATTTAATTTTTCACTAAAAAATTTAGCTCCTAAAACATGATCAACATGAGTATGTGTTAGTAAAATAAATTTAATATCTATTTTTTCTTCTTTAATATATTCTAACACTTCATTTGATTTATATGGACAGTCAACTATAAATCCCTCGTTTTTTTCGTCGCTACAAATATACATATTGGTAGCTAGGGGACCAACACAAAAATTTTTTACTCTCATCAATAAATCCTCTCACTATCAAGTTGAATTGTACATGGACCATCATTGATTAAACTTACATCCATATCTGCTCCATAAGAACCTTCTTTTACGGTAAAGCCATCATTTCTTAAAGCTTCTATTAGATTCTTATAATATTTTTCTCCCTTTTCAGGGGCACTTGCTCTAATAAAGCTTGGTCTATTACCTTTTCTTGCATCGCCATATAGAGTAAATTGGCTAACAATTAAAAATTCTCCTGAAACTTGTTTTATAGAAAGATTCATCTTGCCTTGATCATCTTCAAAAATCCTTAAATTTTCAATTTTCCTTTTAATATAATCAAGATCATCTTGGCAATCTTCTTCTGTTACAGCTATAAAAACTAAAAGTCCTTTTTGAATTTTTGAAATCTCTTTATTGTCAACTTCTACTTTTGCTTTTTTTACTTTTTGTACTAATGCTCTCATTATCCCTTTTTCCTATATACATCTAAAATAAATTTTTGTTCTTTTAACTTGTTTACGACATCTGTCAATTGTTCAGCATTTTTAACATCTAAAGTTAAATCTATTATTGCAGTCTGATCATCATTTGATTTTGCATTTATTCCTGAAATATTGATACCTTCATTGTTTATTATCTTTGTAACTTCCACAAAAATTCCTTGTGCTTCAGTCGTTAACAACTCTATTCTTACAGGGAATCTATCCGAATTGTCATTTTCCCAATAGACATCAATTAATCTATCTGGGGAATTTAAATTTACTATATTTGGACAATTTCTTAGATGAACTGATATACCTCTTCCCTTAGTAATAAAGCCTACAATATTATCCCCAGGAACAGGATTACAACATTTTGCAAATTTAACTTCTATATCCTCGTCAAAATCTCTTACTCTTACACCATCTTTTGGACCTTTTTTGACATTTTGTGATGGAATATCAATTTGTTTAAAGTCCTTCTCATATTCCTTTTCATATTTAGCTTTTAATTTAGGAATAATCTGAGTAGTAGGAGTCGAGCCAAAACCAACTGAAGCATACATATCATCTATACTTGAAAAACTCAATCTTTCGCTAGCTTCTTTTAGCCATTCTAATTTCATTAACTCCTTATAGTCTGGCCTTATTTTTCTAATTTCTTTTATTAAAATCTCTTTGCCTAATTCTATATTTTGACTTTTTTCATGTTTTTTAAAGTACTGTCTTATCTTATTTCTAGCCTGATTGCTTTTAACTATAGAAAGCCAATCTCTACTAGGTCCAGAAGAGTTTTTAGAAGTCAAGATTTCAACGACATCACCTGTTTTTAACTTATGGCTTAGTGGCATTATCCTACCTGATATTTTACATCCTATACATGTATTACCTACATCAGTATGAATTCTATAAGCAAAATCAATAGCGCAACTGTCAACTGGTAAATTAATTATATCTCCATTTGGTGAATAGACATATATTTCATCTGAAAAGAAATCACCTTTTAGTGTTTCCATAAATTCTCTATTATTTACGTGATCCCCACCCTCTTTTTGCCATTCCATAATCTGTCTTATAAAAGTTAAGGTATCATCGAATTTATTAGAATTTTTCTTTCCTTCTTTGTATTTCCAATGCGCTGCTATACCATATTCTGCTTCTTCATGCATTTTTTTCGTTCTAATTTGAACTTCAAAAGCATTCCCGCTATCGCCAAAAACTGTAGTGTGTAATGACTTATAACCATTTGGCTTTGGATTTGCAATATAATCTTTTATCCTTCCTCCAATTGGCTTCCAAGTATTATGAACTACTCCTAAAGCATTATAACAATCTGATAAGGTATCAACTATTACTCTAACTGCTGTAAGATCATAGATTTTATCGAATTCTATATTTTGTTTATACATTTTTTTATATATAGAATACAGGCTTTTTGGTCTTCCACTGATAGAATAATTTTTCAATTGTTCATCTAATCTTGGTTTTAATTTTTTTATTATCCTCTCAATGTATTCTTCACGCTCTTTTCGCTTTTTATTGACCATTTCAGCAAGTTCATAGTAAATTTCAGGCTCTAGATAGCGAAGGCATAGATCTTCAAGTTCCCATTTTAGAGTATAAATACCTAGTCTATGTGCTATAGGAACATATATTTCAATCGTTTCTGTAGCTGTCTTTCTTTGTTTAACGCTGGTTTTATACTCAAGGGTTCTCATATTATGAAGTCTATCAGCAAGTTTTATAAGGATAACTCTTACATCATTACTCATGGCCATAACCATCTTTCTGATGTTTTCAGCTTGTTTTTCTTCTTTAGATTTAAATTTTATTCTCTTTAATTTTGTAACTCCATCAACTAAAAAAGTTATTTCTTGACCGAAAAGTTCTTTCATATATTCATAACTGCAGTCGGTATCTTCTAAAACATCATGCATTAAACCTGCACATATGGTCTGGTCATCAAGATTCATATCACAAAGAGTTTTAGCGACAGCAATAGGATGAATAAAATAATCTTCTCCTGAATTTCGTTTTTGTCCTCTATGTTTTAACTCGGCAAAGTCATATGCCTTTTTTATTAAATCTATATCAGTATCTTCATTTTTTTCTAATACTTTTTGTTTTAAAATTAAAAATTCTTTTTTAAAATCTGTCGCCATAAACTCACCTCTATCTTAAATCAATTATACGAAGCTGAAGAGTTTTCTCTCCTCTAAATTCATTGATATCTGGATAATATACTATATCAATTTTTTTAACTCCCGATTTTTGATTCTCTTTTAAATACTTGTAATCTTCTAATGCTTTAAATTTTATGGCATTGACAGTTACATTATTTTTCTCTAAGACTAGTTTCATGGTTTCTTTATCTTTACCAATCATTTCTAGCCTTTTGATATTTACATTTTTATCTGCAAAAATCGGTTTTGGATTTTTTTTGCCAAATGGTTTTAAGTGAATTAGACTTTCTGCAAATTCCAAACTTAGCTTTGAGATGTCTATTTTATAATCTATATTAATAATTTTTTCAAAATCTGTCTTTTTAAGTGGTGAATTTTCATTTAAAAATTTATTAAAATCATCTAATAACTCTTTTTTTATACTAAGTCCACAAGCCATTGGATGACCACCAAAAGACTCTAACTTTTGAGAATAAGGAACTATTTCTTTATGAATATTATATGCCTCAATAGATCTGCCAGACCCTTTTAAAATTCCTTCTTTGCTGCTATTTGATAAAACAATGGTTGGTTTATTGTATTTTTCTTTTATTCTACCTGCTGCAATTCCACATATGCTCTCTTCAATTTTAGGGCAGTAGACAACCAAAATATCATTTTTATATAATTTATTTTCTTCAATTAAATCTAAGGCTTCGTCTAATCCATTTTGTGTTAATAATTTTCTCTCATTGTTTAAATCAACAAGATTTCTAGCATATTCCAAAGCTTTATCATAATCATCTTCTAAAAGCATTTCAACAGCAAATTTGGCGCTAGATAATCTACCAGTAGCATTCATACATGGGCCTATTACAAATCCTAGAGTATAACTATCAATTTCTTTATTCCAAGAATTTTCATTTATAATAGCTTTGATTCCTGCCTTTGAAGTATTATTCATCCTCTTTAATCCTTCAATGACAAAAATCCTATTTTCATCAACTAAGTCTACGACATCACAAACAGTTCCCATAGCTACATATTCTAAAAGTGAGTACAAATATTCGAATTCTCCACCCAAGCTAATAAATAGTGCTTGTATTAATTTAAAAGCAACTCCAGCTCCACATAAATCTGAAAAAGGATATGTTGAATCCAATCTCTTTGGATTTATTATTGCATCTGCTTCAGGTAAAACCTGATTTATCCACTCGCCTTTTTCTTCTTTTTTAATTTGATGATGATCCGTTAATATAACAGATATGCCTTTTTCTTTAAGTAGTTGTATTTCATCAAAAGCACTTATACCATTATCACAGGTGATAACTAATTTTACATCATCATCATAAGCTTTTTGAACCATTCTTTTACTCACACCATATCCATCAGATACTCTATCAGGAATATCAAAGTCAATATTATCGTAAAAATATAAAATTCCATCTAGTAGTGTAATAACAGAGCTAATGCCATCTTGATCATAATCGCCAAAGATTCTTATTTTTTGATTATTTTCTATAGCATATAACAAAAGATCTTTTGCTTTATTCATATCATTTAACAAAAATGGATCATGTAATTTGTCTAAGCTTGGATTTATAAACATCTCTACTACTTCTTTATCGACAATATCACGATTAGCAAGTAGTAAAGCTTCCAATTTTGAAATGCCTTTAATTTTTAAATTATTTTTTAAATTTCCTTTTTTATTGTAAATAAACCACTTAGTCATTTTTTCCTTTCGTATACTAAATTATTATACCTTTTTTAATGCTTTATTAAAGAAGGAGCTTTAAAGCTCCTCCAAAATTTCTTTAATACTATATTTTTTTATTTCAAGATATGAAAATTTATCTTCAGTTCCAGTTTTAATGACGCATGAAAAATCATTCATTTGAGTTATAATACCTATAATATCCGATTTTGTAATTACTCTAGATCCAATTTTGAGATTTTCTTTTATATATTTTATATTATCTTTTCTTTTTTTATCTTCCTTATATACATACAAGTAATAAAATAAAGCTAAGATTATTAACAGAGCATATTCCAATCTCATCTTTAATAACCATATTTCTCATAAAAATTCTTTTTATAGTCCAAAAAACTATCATTCATTATGGCCTCTCTGACTTCTTTACACATATTTAGTAAAAAGTAGAGATTATGATAGCTAAGTAACATAGAAGCTAATATTTCATTTACATTTACTAAATGTCTTATATAAGCTCTTGAATAATTTCTGCAGACAGGACAATCACAATCGTGGTCTAGAGGTGTAAAATCTTCTTTGTATTTTGCATTTCTTATAACAAGTTTACCATTTGAGGTAAGTGCAGTTCCATTTCGTGCAATTCTCGTAGGTAGTACACAATCAGCCATATCAATTCCGGCTTGAAATGATTCTAGTAAATAATCTGGTGTTCCAACTCCCATATTGTATCTCGGTTTGTCTTCTGGTAATAAAGGAGTTGTGAAATTAAGTAAATCTATCATCATTTCCTTTGGCTCTCCAACTGACAAACCGCCAATTGAATAACCATCAAAGTCCATTTCTACAGTTTTTTTAGCTGAATATTCTCTTAGATCTTTATACATTCCTCCTTGAACGATTCCAAAGAGAGATTGATCTTTATGAGAATTTTTCTTATGATAATCAAGTCCTCTTTTAGCCCAGCGCAAAGTTCTTTCCATCGACTTTTTTGTATAATCATAACTAGCCGGATATTCTACACATTCATCAAAACTCATCATTATATCTGAATGTATATCATTTTGTATTTCAATAGATTTTTCAGGAGTAAACATATGTTTAGATCCATCAATATGCGACCTAAATTCAGCCCCTTCTTCTGTTATTTTTCTTATGTCAGAAAGTGAGAAAACTTGAAATCCACCTGAATCAGTGAGAATTGGCCTATCCCAATTCATGAATTTATGAAGTCCACCAGCTTTTCTCATTATATCCATTCCCGGTTTTAAGTACAGATGATAAGTATTACCTAAGATAATTTCTGCATTAATCTCTTTTAAAGAATCTACTGTCATTGCCTTTACACTTGCCTTAGTACCAACAGGCATAAATATTGGCGTATGAATATCTCCATGCTCTGTGTGAATTACTCCTACACGTGCATTAGAATATTTATCTTTTTTAATTAATTCATATTTTAATGGCATAATTTCTCCTAATAAATAAACATTGAATCCCCAAAGCTATAAAATCTAAATCTATCCTTGACAGCTTCTTTATATGCATTTAATATAATTTCTTTTGAAGAAAAAGCACTAACTAGCATTATCAAAGTGGATTTCGGCAAATGGAAGTTTGTTATCAAACAATCAATGACCTCATACTTAAATCCAGGATAAATAAAAATATCAGTCCATCCTGAATCTTCTTGTATTTTCCCACATTTTTTATATATTGATTCTAATGTTCTAGTACTTGTAGTACCTGTAGCTATAATTCTGTGTCCGCTATTTTTGGCTTCGTTTATAATCTGAGCATTTTTCTTATCCAATACATAAAATTCTGAATGCATTTTATGATCTTTGACATCATCTACACTTACTGGTCTAAATGTGCCTAAGCCTACATTGAGAGTTAAAAAAGCTAATTTAATACCTTTTTTTTCAATCTTTTCTAGCAATTCTTTGGTAAAATGCAATCCTGCAGTTGGTGCTGCAACAGATCCTCTATGCTTTGAATAAACTGTTTGATATCTTTCCTTATCTTCTAATTTTTCGCTTATATAAGGTGGCAAAGGAACATTTCCCAATCTATCAAGTATCTCTTCAAATATCCCCTCATATTTAAATTGGACAATCCTATTTCCGTCTTCTTTTATATCAATTACTTCGCAAGAAAGTTCATCTGAAAATTCACAGATTGATCCAACCCTCATCTTTTTTCCGGGTCTTACTAAAACTTCCCATTTTCCTTCGCCTATATCAGAAAGTAAGAAAACTTCAATTTTTTCATCCTTTTGAGGTCTATGACCAAATAGCCTTGCTGGAATGACCCTTGTATCATTCATAACAAGACAATCCCCTGGATTTAGATAATCGATAATATCATAGAAATGCTTTTTTTCTAAATCACCAGTTTTTCTATTTACAACCATCATCCTAGAATAATCTCTTCTATCGGTAGGATGTTGTGCTATTAATTCTTTTGGTAGATCATAATCAAATTCTTCTGTATTCATCATTTCTCCTTATATTCTAAATCAAAGTGTTCATAAGCTTTTTTAGTTAATTTCCTTCCTCTTGGTGTTCTTGATATAAATCCAATTTGTAAAAGATATGGTTCATATACATCTTCAATTGTTACATTTTCAATTCCTGTAGATGCAGCAATTGTATCGATGCCAACTGGACCTCCATTAAAATTTTCATACATAGTCCTTATTATTTTTTCATCCATATTATCAAGTCCACATTCATCTATTTCTAAAAGCTTAAGTCCTTCTTTTGCCGTTTGATAATCTATTTGTCCATCTTTTTTTACAGTAGCATAGTCTCTTACTCTTTTTAATAATCTATTTGCTATTCTTGGAGTTCCTCTACTTCTTTTTGCAATTTCTAAAGCTCCTTTTTCGCTAATATCAATATCTAAAATAGAAGCCGACCTTTTTACTATTTTTGTAAGATCCTTTACTTCATAAAGATTTAAAGACAATAATACTCCAAATCTATCCCTTAAAGGTGCTGATAACATACCACTTCTTGTTGTTGCTGCCACCAAAGTGAATTTTTCTAAATCAATACGAATAGACTGAGCATTTGGTCCCTTACCCACTATTATATCAAGACAATAATCCTCCATTGCTGGATATAAAATTTCTTCAACTGATCGATTTATTCTATGAATTTCATCGATAAATAATACATCACCTTTTTTAAGATTTGTTAAAATGCTTGCAAGATCCGACGGTCTTTCAATTGCAGGTCCCGATGTTACCCTTAAATTAACTCCTAATTCTGTGGCGATTATATTAGACAATGTGGTTTTTCCTAAACCAGGAGGACCTTGTAATAAAACATGATCCAATGCTTCCTCTCTTTTTAATGAAGCTTTTATGAAAATATCTAGTTTTTCTTTAACAGACTCTTGTCCAATATAATCTTTTAACCAGCGAGGCCTAATAGATTTTTCATTTTCATCATCTTCTATCAATCTTGCAGATCCAACAATTCTTTCATTTTCATCATACATATTCTACACCAATCTTTTTAAACTTTCTTTTATAAGATCTTGTAATTCCAAATTTTCGCCTTTTAATTGTTTTAAAACTCTAGTAATATCATTTTTTTGATATCCAAGATTTATTAAAGCTTCTATAGCAACTGTTTCATTATCATCTATTACTTTATCTTCAAAATTACTTTGATCAATGTTTATATTCATCTTCTTTACTTGATCCACAAGCTCTAAAATTATTCTTGAAGCAGTCTTTTTTCCAACGCCTTTAGCTAGAGTTAATGTATTTATATCATTAGATAAAATAGCTTTTTTTATTTCATATCCTTTTAAAGTTGAAAGTATTTGTAATGCATTTTTTGGACCTATTGATGAAACTGATATTAATAATAAAAACATATCCAATTCATCTTTAGTTGAAAAACCATACAATGATATATCATCTTCTCTAACCTGCATTGAAGTATATATTTTGTATTCTTGATTGATATCAAATTCAAATAATGAATTTTTGGAAGTGCTGATTTTATATCCAATATTATTATTTTCTATAACTATGTATTCATCACCTATGAATTTAATATCTCCAATTATATAAGAGATCATATTCTAAACTCCTCTTTAAATCTTTGATTAAAAACATGACATAAACTAACTGCTAAAGCATCTGCCGCATCATCAGGCTTTGGAATTTTATCTAGATTTAGCAGAGATTGAACCGATAATTGCATCTGTTTTTTATTTGCTCTGCCATAACCTGTAATAGCTTGTTTTATTTGTAATGGTGTATATTCGTATATTGGAATTTTATTCCTATTTGCACATAAAACTTGAATACCTCTGGCATGTCCTACAGTTATTGCCGTTTTAACATTTTTATTAAAAAATAATTCTTCTATCGCGACCTCATCTGGTTTGTATTGATCAATTATTTCTTGTAAATTATCATATAAAACATTTAATCTATCTGCAAAATTAGTTTTTGATGAAGTAGTAACTACACCATACTCAACCATTTTAACCCTATTAGATTTAAGATTTAAAAGACCATATCCCATAATGGCAATACCAGGGTCAATTCCTAAAATTAACATCTATTTCCTTTCCATATTCTAAAATAAAAAAAGGGGCTTAAAAGCCCTATTGATATCTTTTTAGAACAACTTCATTGACAGCACACCAATAAGCATCCATAAAAATTTCCATAACCTTATTTATCATATAAGTCAGGATTTTTTTATAAATATCTTCTAGTTCTTTTATGTCAAGATTCTTGTCTTCTTCAATTATTGAATTATCAAAAAAAGTTAATTGACTGTCAATATTTAAATCTAAATTCAAAATTTTATTTTTGTATAATTGATCAGAATAATCTATACAACTTTTTTTAATATCATCTATTAGCTGTTTGTCTTCTTCGATTTTCTTAAAAATTGAGTTTTTAAGCTCTAAAACTTCTTCATCTTCTGAATTTTCTAATAATTCTTTTTTTTCAAATAAAAAAGAATATCCATACTTTTCTAAAGCTAATCTTTCCAATTTATCAGCAGAAGCTTTATCATTATGAGCAATATTATAAGCATTTAAATAAGTACTCAATTCATATCTATTAATATCCTCTGTTATTTGTCTTCTTATTGCTATTATTATCTTTTCTTGATTTGGTTTATCAATAAAATACTTCTTTAGATTTGAAATAATATATTTCATACAGTTGTATTTTGGCTTTAGATAAGTAGCAAAATTTTTATTGTCCAGTATGGATATTAGTATATGTAAAGATTCTTGATCATTATTGTATAGAAAATTATGCTCTAATTCTTGTTCAATTTTTATTTGTGCATTTTCAGCTAAATCCATACTGTACCCCCTTCATGTCTTTCTATTTTACCATAAATTTAAAATTAATTATTTAACTATATTGAAACTTTTAAGATGAAAAATAAAATAAAAGAATAAAAAAGCCGATTAATTCAATTTTTTGAATATTATTCATCATAATCAGCTGTTATTTAAACATCAAATTAATTTTATTCATTTAAAACTTTTTGAATTCTACATTTTTATTCTCTAAATTGTATTCATATAATACATCTTTTCTTTCAATATAAACTTTTGTCTTTTTCGATAAATCAATATCCTCAATGATTTTAGTTAAAAATTCAAAACTAGGATTTACTGCTATTGGGTTAGAGACAGCTTTTAGTATTGATAAGTCTCCATTGGTATCTCCATATGCATATGAATTATTTAAATCAATATCAAATTTTTCACAGAGAAAATTCAAAGCCTTAATTTTATTTTTTGAATCCCACATAGGTCTAATATCTCCGGTAAATTTATTATCTTTGTCGAAGATGTATTTTGTTCCTATGCAATAATCCGCTTTGTAATATTTTGCAAACTCATTGACAAGAAAATCAGGTGAACCTGAAATAAAAAAGATTTTATATCCATCTTTTCTATGTCTATTCAATGCTTTTCTAGTTACTCTATAGACTATATCCTTATTTCTTTGAACTATCTCTTTTGACAATTTATTTATATATTCCAAAGAAATGCCCTTTAATTTCTTTTGATACTGAGTGGTCAAAGTTAATAAATAATTATCATATTCACCATATCTTTTGTCATATTGGTCATATAATGGCTTTATCTCATCAAACCAAACTTTAGGATCAATTATTTCTCTTTTGATAAGAATTTTAAATTGTTCTACCAGAAGACTAGAACGAAATAAAGTTCCATCAATATCAAAAAATGCTGCCTTATTTTTTCTGTTTTCTTTGTTTATTGGCTGATTTTTTGCTTTCTTTTTCATATTCATTGTAGCTTTTTATTATACTTCCTATTAAATCAATTATAAAACCAGTAATTACTCCAACTATTCCACTTACGGCTATAAAAATAGCAACCCAGGCAAAATCGAGTCCTTTTGGGGTGGTAAATATGGAAAGAGCATAAATTGAAACTATTATTGATGCTATTATCAATATGATTCCTGGTATGTATTTGATTATCTTATTTTCATCAAAAAACAAATGTAGTAAGATACATACTATTAATGAAATTAATGCCATCAAAGGTAGTATAATCAAATCTTCACCATGATCTGAAACTAAATTTATAAGTCCTGACATAAAACCTCCTTGAAGTATTATATCATAAATTTTCTTTATTTATCACTAATTTTTCTTCAAAATCGCATAATAAAATTGATTTTTTTAAATCCCTTGGCAAAGAACTTGATCCAGGATTAATTATTCTTACTCCATCAATTACTTTATCAACAAAGACATGAGTATGTCCAAAAAATACATATTGACAATTATATTTTTTAGCTTTGTTTATGAGACCCTCAAAGCCATAATAGACTTTTTCATTATGTCCATGTGTTAGTAAAAATCTCTTATTTTTTAATTTTAATACTTTAAAGTCTTGGGCTTGATAATCAAAATAATCATTATTGCCTTTAACTGTATAGAAATTAAGGTCTAAAATCCTAGAAATATCTCTTGCATCTTCTGTATAATCGCCAAGATGAATAAAAAAATCTAAGTCCTTTTCCATTAAAAATTCTACTACATTATCTATATTTCCATGAGTATCACTAATTATCGCAAATTTCATAATTCTCTCTTAAAAATTCTTTAAAATTATTAAGTGCATGTGCTCTATGACTTATTTTATTTTTTAGATTAAGGCTCATTTCTGAAAAACTCTGTTGATATCCATCTGGCATAAATAAAGGATCATAACCAAATCCATTTTCTCCTTTTGGAGATTTTAATATCTTTCCATTTACCTTACCTAAAATTATTTTTTTATTTCCATCTTCATCAATAAAACAAATACAAGTTTTAAAAAATGCATTTCTATCTTCTGCTTTTTCCATATTCTTTAATAATTTTTTTCTATTGAGTTCATCATCTCCATCTTCAGATGCATAACGATGACTTTTTACTCCAGGTTTATAATTTAAAGCTTTCACAAATAAGCCAGTATCATCAGCCATTGTTGGAATTTTAGCAATTTCATATAATGCCTTTGCCTTTTTAAATGCATTTTCTTCTAGGGTATTTCCATCTTCTACAACTTCAAAATTTTCAATATTTAAATCTTCGGGTGTTAAAAAATCAATATCTAATTGTTTAAAATAATTTTTGATTTCTTCTACTTTTCCTTTATTTGATGTGGCTAAAACTATTTTCATATTCAATCCTTTCTTTTTATATTCTACTCATTAAATATCAAAAAGGCAAAATAATTCCTACTAAATTACTTGTATATAATTTTACTTTTGATATAGTATTATTAGGAGGACAAAATGAAAAATAGAAAAGTAATTATAATTGGAGACGGTGCAGTTGGTTCATCATATGCTTTTAGCATGGCTAAAGAGTCAATTGCGCGAGAGATAGGAATTATTGATATAGATGAAAATAAAGCAAAAGGCGATGCTATGGATCTAACAGATGTTATTGCATTTAATGATCCAAAAGATATTTATAAGGCTAATTATAATGATTGTAAAGATGCAGATCTAGTTGTAATAACAGCTGGTGCTAGTCAAAAAGAAGGAGAAACTAGATTGGATTTGGTTGAAAAAAATCTTAAGATTTTTAAACCAATGATTAAACAAATAGTCGATTCTGGCTTTAATGGTATCTTTTTAATCGCTTCAAATCCAGTAGATATTTTAACTTATGCGACATGGAAATATTCTAATTTTCCGACTTATAAAATAATTGGTAGTGGTACAACATTAGATAGTTCAAGATTTAGAATGGAATTGTCAAATTTATTAAACGTTGATGCAAGAAATGTTCATGCCTATATTTTAGGTGAACATGGCGATAGCGAATTTCCTGTGTGGTCTCATGCCAATGTAGGAGGACTGCACTTATATGAATGGGTTAATCAATTCGGAAATGATGTAGATGAAAAAGCTCTATTGGACACAGTTGAAATCGTAAAAAATAAAGCCTATGAAATTATAAAACTTAAAAAAGCTACCTTTTATGGAATTGCAGCTTCTTTGACAAAAATTTCGAAAGCTATTTTAAATAATGAAGAAGCCATACTGCCGGTTTCAACTTATTTAAATGGGGAGTATGATCTTGAAGATATATTTATATCATCACCTGCTATAATTGGAAACAATGGAATTAATTCGGTAATAGAATTGCCATTAAATGATAATGAAATGGAGAGAATGAAACAATCTTATAAAATTTTAAATGATACAATAAGAAAATTTTTCTAATCAAAAGACCTTAAGTTATAATAACTTAAGGCCTTTTTCTATTTTTCATGAAAGAAATTTAAAATTCCAAATCCTTCTCCTATCCCAGGCGCTGTTTCAATTGCATTTGTAACATATTCTTTAGCATTTAAAATGGATTTTTTCATATCCATTCCATTAGCCAAATTACTTGCAATAATTGCAGCTAATACATCCCCTGTTCCTTGTATATTTTTGGAATCTATTCTTTTTATACTAAATACTTCAAAATTTTCTCCATCATAAAAAACATCAATTGAGCCATCAATATGACTTCCACCTTTTACTAATACATTTTTAACACCCATATTATATATCAGCTTTGAAGCTTTTCTCATATCGTCTTCATTTTTAATTTTCATCGAACAAATACTTTCGGCTTCAGGTATATTTGGACAAATTAAATCAACCATTGGAAAAATTTTGTTTTTTAATATCTCAATAGATTTATCTTCTACTAATTCATCTTCAGACTTTGTAACCATACATGGATCAAAAACAACATTTTTTATATCTTTATCCTTTAGCGATTCATAAACCGCTTCGATTATTTCTTCTGAAGGTAGCATTCCTAATTTTATTGCATCTGTTCCCATATCTTCAAATATCACATCTATTTGATCTTTAACTAAATTACTATCAACATAATTTAAAGATTTAACACCTTTAGTATTCTCAGCAACAACAGCTACAATTACAGAAGATATAAAATCACCTCTTGAAGAAACTGCCTTGATATCTGCTTGTATTCCAGCTCCACCGCTACAGTCTGAACCTGAAATTGTCATTATTTTTTTCATTATAACCTCCTGAATTCCTCTGGCATATAGTCTTTTGATTTCTTTGCATCATCAATTTGCTTAATCATCTTTTTATTATCAAAATTTAAAGTTCCTTTTAAATTAATATAATTGGAAGCATGATTGGCTCTAAAGACTGTGCCTTGAGAATCTACATTCTCTAGAAAAATTCTAAATTCATCCATAATCTGATCAGCATTTAATAGTTTAAAATCTCCACTACTTATATTTTTATACAATGGAGTATTTTTTTCAACCTCCAAAGTTAAAAACCCTAGATAATCAGGTTTCATTTTTGTAATTGCTTTAGCAGAATTTAAAGCATGATCATATGAAAGTTCGGATGATCCAAGTCCTGCAATTAATGTAACTGATGTTAATATTCCAATTTTTTTTAATTTTTTAACAGCATCAATGCATTCATTTACTGTCATCTTTTTGTTAATAGCATCTAAAACTTTTTGGTCTCCGCTTTCAAGACCTATATATACAATTTTTAGACCTAGATTAAGTAGCTCTTTTAATTCTTCCTCACTTTTATTTAAAACATCCTTTGCTGTAGCATATATTCCTATTCTATTCAATGATTTAAATTTTTCATTTGCATATTCAAATATTTCTTTTAGATAATCTGTTTTAAGACAGAGTGCATCTCCATCTGCAAAGAAAATTCGATCAATATTGTATTTTCTATATTTAGCACTAAGATAATCAATTTCTTTTTTAACTTCAGAAATTTTTCGAATGTGAAACTTTACATCCTTATACATTCCACAAAAAGTACAAGTGTTATATCTACAACCTTTAGTCAATTGTATTATTACACTTTTTGCTTCACTAGGTGGTCTATAAATTATTTGCAAATTTTCTCCTTTCCAAAGCCTTTTTAAGGCTTTCACCATTTCTTTTGATACTTAATTCAAATAAACCCATGTCACTAAATCCATGCACTTCTACTTCTAGATTTGATTTTTCTAATTTGTCTTTAAAATATTTTTCAAACTCTTTATTATCTTTTGTTCTTAGAAAATCAATCACTACCATACCGCCAATATTTCTTAATTTTAAAAGATATAATAAAAACTCAGCAATCCTTCGATTTATATTATGATTTATAACCTCTTTAATTGCATCATCCTTTTGCTTTGAAGAATTTATATCAATAACAGTAAGTGTCTCTAATTCATCAATTATTAATGAATTTTCATCAATATAAATTTTTTTATCATTAGCTAATTTAATCGCTTCATTAATTATTCTATTTTGAAAAATATCTACATACTCAATCTTTAAATCACTATATTTTTGTATATATTGATTTAGTTGAGATTTTTCATATAGCAATTTAGGCGTTGGATTGAAATTTTCTTCATCCAAAAGATTATTATAAACTTTTATCAAATAATCTATTTGCTTTCTATCTTTATTTTTTGTTTTAAAATATATATGATTTTTTTTCTTTGAATATCTCTTAAGATAATAATCATTTGTTTCTAATTTATAATTTCTAGTAAGTAAAGCATATTTACGATTTGACTTATCCCTTACAACTTGTACAATTTCATCACATCCAACTTGTAATTGTTCTTTAGATTTTAAAAATCCTATTTCATTTTCTTCAAATTGCAAAAAGTAGGCATTCATATATTTAAGCCTTCCTGTAATTTTTGCTCTATATATATTGCCTACTTTTGTTTCATCATAGAATTTTAATTCTGTGACTTTATCCTCTTCTATTTTTCCATATGCCTTATGTTTTTTATCAATAAAAATATAACTCATTTGCCTAACTTCTTTTTTAATTTTTCGAAAAAAGATAATTTTCCAATTGCTTTCGTTTCATCATTTAAAAATCTTTTAATTATTTCATCGTAATCATTATTTTTAACAAATCCTAGATACTTACTATGATTAGCTCGTAAAAAATCAAATTCTCTATCATCAAAATCATCATCTACATTGTCTAAAAAGAAATAATCACTTTGATCAATTGTAAAATCTTTACCATTAATTATATAAACAGATTTTGCTGAATCAAAAAATTCTTTTTTTGCATTTTGTACTATTACAAAATCATAATCTAATTGATTTAACAATTTTTCAATATCATCTTTTTTAATTTTATATTTATCTTCTAATAAAGGGCTTAAAATAATGTCAATTCCATCATGTTTTACAATTATTTTATTCAAATTAGCATAATTTAAAAAATAGTCAGTAATATCATATGTTATCATGTCATCGACACAAAAAACATCTTCAATATTTTTATCATCCCTTTTTAAACTAGTAATAAGTACTTTATTGTCTTTGCTTAAATATTTAGCTAGTTTACAAGAGAATACTGATTTGTCAGTATTCTCTTGTCCATTTACAATTAAAACTTTCATATTTTTCCCTTAATTATCATCATATAGATGAGCATCGGCATCATCTTTATCTAAATGTATATCATTCATAGAATCTTTGTCTAAATCCAAATAAGAACATACCACATCTCTTACAATCGGAGAACAATTATAACTTGTACCACCTTGAGTAATTAGTGCAGAAACTGCTATTTGTGGATCATCATATGGTGCAAACCCAACCATCCATGAATAACTATCATAATCTTCTCCATTTTCATTTTTACCTTCTACTTCTGCTGTACCTGTTTTAACTCCTATGTCAACAGGAATTTCTTTTAAAACAGGATTATTCTGTGCTACTTGTAAAGCACCATATTTTATATCTTCCAAGTATTTTTCATCTTTTACATCTATTTTTTTACTAATAGCTTGGTTTTCAAAGATTAATGAACCATTTCTATGTTCTTTTATCTTATCAACTAAAGTAAATTTATTAAGATTGCCACCATTAGCTATTGTTGATATCATTCTATTCATTTGTAAAGGCGTATATGAGTTTTGTCCTTGTCCAATTACTATATTTAACATATCAGTAATATCCCAGTTTGCCTGATTTAAATAGGAATATTTAATTGTATCTGCCAAACCTGAAATTTGATCTTCAATTGGCATTAAGGCTTCATAGCCCATATCATCAAGGCTGTCTATTACCTCTTGTCTGCTAATTTCAGTATCTAGATCACACCAAGAAACAATTGTTTCAATATCTTTTTTATACTCAGAATCTTTCTTTTTTGTCTCATCTTTTAGATACTTCTTAAGATTTTCATCTAAATACTTTGCAAGTAAGGACTTAGTAACTTCTAATTTTTTGTCAATACTTGGAATATTACCTTTTGTTTCTTGAGGTATATTTATTTCAATACCAGTAGTCTCATCTAGTCCTAGGTCGATTGCAGCTTTTCTTATATCCTCTAATTCAAGTTTTACATGCATGTCATTGCCATCTTTGGGATTTTTTCCCATAGCCAATGTGTAAAAATAATAGTTACAAGAGTCTCGTATTGCATCATAAAGATTTTCTTCTCCATGAGTTCTACCCTCTTGAGTCCAAATCAAACAATTAAATCTTTTATCCCCTATATCCATAAAGCCATGACAATAATTTGTTTGATGAGGATCAAGACCTTGTTGTAATGCGGCATAGCTTGTAACTAATTTAAAAGTTGAACCTGGCTGTACAGCAGTCTGACTTGCAAGATTTAACATGGGTCTTGGTGTCAAAGGACCACTGTCTTCCATCACTTGTAGAGAATTCCAATCAGTTTCAGAAATTCCTGTTGCAAATAAATTAGGATCATAATCAGGAAGTGAAACCATACTCAATACTTCACCAGTTTTTACATCTGTAACAACAACCGCACCACTTTGAGCATGTGGACTTGAATCGAAAGGAGTGTAATTTCCCCATTCTGATTCATAGGTACTTCCAGTTTGAATTGCTCTAAGTACTCCTTGAAGTGAATTTTCAGCAGTTTTTTGAAGCTTTGAGTCTATAGATAGATATACATCATCTCCTGGAACTGAATCCGTTTCTGATAGAGTCTCTTTTCTATTTCCCTTTGAATCTACAGTAACTATTTTTTTACCATTCTTACCTTTTAAAGTATCTTCATAGCTTTCTTCAATTCCAGTTTTACCTATCAATTCATCTGGAAGGTAATTCTTTTCTTCTATATAATTTTTAACCTCTTCATCGGTTGCAATAGGTCCCATATAACCAAGTATATGACTTGAAGAATTTCTATTTGGATAATATCTAACAGGTACCGTATCAACTTCTATACCAGTTGATTTGTCAATATTTTCCTCTATTTTTGCAGTAGTCTTTTGATTTAAATTATATACTAAATTAACTGGTCTATAACCATAATTTCCCTGCGAATTTAATTTGTTAATTATTGACAAAATACCATTTGCTATATATACATTTTTCTCATCTAATTCATTTGTCTTTTTGATTTGATCGAAAATTTTATTTACATCTTCTTCTTTTTTACTTATTTTATATCTTTCTAATAAATCATCCTTTTCTTTTTGATCAGTATAGATCCACTCATCAACATCTATTGAAGGATAAATATTCTCTTTTATATTTGCTTTTTGGGCTAAATATTTAACATCTTCATCTGTAATTAAATCATATAATAAACCATTTTGATCAGCTAATTCAATCAAAGAATCAACAGGATCGCCGGTGTCTGCATTAGTAAAGCTAATATTTACTGAATAATTGTTTTGATCATCTTCCGCTTTAGTATTGACCTCAGTTGTAAAATTAGCATATATACCTTTGTTTTCAAGTTTTTCTATTAACATATCTGCAGGTATTATATATGATCCATCATCCCTTAAACTGGCTAGAGTTAAAAGAGTTTTTAGTGATGATTTTTTTACTATGTTAAAAAAGTCATCTTTTGCTTTAGAACTTTTTGTAATATTTGGATATGCTTTTGATAAATCAGCTTTTTTTTGTATATAATCCTTATCATTTTTAAGAATCATATCATCGAGAACAATATTTGATTGAAGTGAATTTTCAGTTAATACTTCATAAAGAGATTTTCTCGCTAATGGATTTTCTAATATATTTCTAATGACTGATTTATCATCCCCTATACTTTGAGAAATCATATAGATAGGGTCATCTGATTGACTAAAATTGTATTCAGATAATATTTTATCTAAGTCTTTTCTATCATCCAATTCAGCTTGAATTTCATTATTTTCATTTAGTGAAATAGAAATTGGTAAATCTATTCCTTTTCTCTTTAGTGCATATAGTGCTGAATTAGCAACTTCATAATCTATTTCATCGTCTTTTTGAGCCTTATTTACAAATTGATACATCAAGTTATTATCAATTAATATATCAATTGCCTTCTCTTCTGGGCTTACTTTTTCTTTAAAATATACATCTGCATTATCATATGATAATGAATTTAAACTAATTGCGAAATCTTCAGAATAATTTACACCATCATTTTCCAATATTTTTGCTAATTTTTTTAAAGTTTCATTTCTTTTATCAGTTTTCATATTAAAGACTTCATCTTTAAATAATTGAACGCTAAAAGATGATACTGTAGTAGCTAATATTTCACCATTTCGATCGTATATATTACCCCTAGATGCTATCTTATCAATTTCTTTAATTTTCTTATTATCTGAAAGGTCTCTATAATAATCTCCTTTAGCAATTGTTAAATCAAATAGTTTGATTAATAAAGCTAAGAAGCAAATTCCAACTACTACAGAAACCACAATAATTCTATTTGATCTTATTCTTTTCAAATTACCACCTCTTAAAATCTATATGTGGGTATATACATTATCTTTTTTATCAATTTATAGAATATAAAGTAGAAAATACAATTTAAAATAACTTCTATTATCATATAAAGATCAAATACTCCTTCAAAGGATTTTCTGGTAAATATAAAATATATAAAGCTTACAAGTATTATATGAGCAATACTAGAAATAGCAGTTGTCAATATGCCAGTTTTTAGATCCTTTGATATATGATATCTTTTTGATGATATAAAATAAGTTATTATGAAATAACTTAAAGCTCTAGCACCAATTATATTTGTGAAAAGAATATCCTCAACAAGTCCACTAAAAAGCGCACAATTAGTCGATACATTTTGACCCAAAATTTGTGACAGTGCTATAAGTAAAGGTAAAATTATATTAATATTTGCACCTAAAATATTAAAGTTTGTAAATAAAGTGCTTTGAAGAATAACTGCTATTACAATTAGAATAAATGCTTTAAACTTATTCATTTTGATCTCCTTTATTTTTTAGCACCAATACTCTATATAAGTGGGCAAAATCGACATCAGTTGTAATGCTAACACTCTTTTTTAGCCCATCTTGTGAGATATCAACACTAGTTACTTTTCCTAAGTAATAGTTTTTAGGATAAACTCCACCAATGCCACCTGTCAAAAGAATATCTCCTTTTTCAACTTCGCCTTCAAGCTCTAACATATAACCTTCTAAGCTGCCATCATAATATGAATCTATTACGCCATAATCTCCGCTATTAGAGTTAATAAAAGAAATATTATTTGCAGAAGATATTAAAGTTTCAACAGTTGCAGAGTTTTCATTGACATTTATAACTTTACCTATTATTCCCTCGTAATAATCATCATTATTCATAGCTTGTAAAATAATATCGCCTACTTCTACTCCGTCTTTTTTTCCTTTATCAATATTAAATTTATCAGAAAATGGATTTTGATCCTTATTAATTACATATGCTTTAATATAATCTTTGTCAGAATTATTTACAGCTTCGTATTCGCTTTTTAAAAATTCTTCTTTATTAATTGTAGATTTCATTATAGCATTGTCTTCTTTTAATTTTTTATTTTCCGCTTCTAATTTTTTTACATCTTCTCTAGTCTTTTTAGAACCAAATACATCTTCAAAACCTCTTTTTACAGAAGCACTTATTGAATAGGTCACTTTATTTACAGGCTTTAATAATGTATTTGCTAAATTACTTCCAGCTTTTGAAAAATTATCATTAATACTTGAGATAAAAATTAACACCAATAATATCAGTGCTATGATGTAAAATTTTTTATTGCTTTTTTTCTTTCTATGATATAGCATATTAACCTACTTACTTCTTAAAAATTTATCTAAATTCGATAGTATATATCCTGATCCGTCTATAGTCGCAGTCAAAGGATTATCATAAGTTATAATATCTAATTTGATATTTCGAGATAAATACTCTTTTAATCCGTCAAGTTTACTATTTCCTCCAGTTAATATAATTCCATTTCTCTTTATATCAGCAGACAATTCAGGTGGTGTATTTTCCAACACAATCATAACCGTCTCTATTAGTTCATCTAGAAAAGGTATAATAGATGGAATTAGCTCCTTTGATGTAATTTCTATAGAATGTGGCCTACCCTTTAAAATATCTCTTCCGTGAACCACCATTTTTTCATCTGATCTATCTACTTTTAAAGAACATAGATTGATCTTTACATCTTCAGCCGTAATTTTACCTATTTCTAACTTCTTTTCATTTCTAAAAAATGAAATTATATTTTCATCTATTGTATCGCCGCCTTTTCTTATTGATTTTGATGTTACAATACCATCGAGAGAAATGACAGCTACTTCACTTGTTCCGGCTCCAGTATTTAAAATCATCTTGCTTTTGTCTTTTAGACTTTCATCTAGACCAAAACTTGCAGCTAAAGATTCTTCAATCAAAATCACATCTCTACAACCTGCATGCAAAGCAGCATCTTCAACCGCCCTTCTTTGGACATCTGTAACACCAGATGGTACACATATAACTACTCTTGGTTGAAATAATGAAAAACCTGGATTAACTTTTTTAAAAAAATAATTTAACATAGCTTCAGTTAAATCAAAATCTGAAATCATACCTTTTGCAAGTGGTCTTAATGCAATTAATTTATCTGGAGTTTTTCCTAACATATCTTTTGCTTTTTGACCAATTGCTACTATTTGATCGCTTTGAGCATCTAAAGCTACAACTGAAGGCTCATTTACAACCAGGCCTTCATTTTTTTTGTATACTAAAATATTTGCTGTTCCTAAATCTATTGCTAGATCAGTTGAAAATAATCTAAACTTACTCATCTTCATCCCCTTTAATTATCATATCTTTTGATAATGAATAATAACAATTATGTCCAATAATAATATGGTCTAAAACCTCAATATCTAAAATTGCGCCTGCTTCTATTAGCCTATTTGTAAGTTTTCTGTCAGCATAAGATGGTCTTGGATTTCCACTTGGATGATTATGACATATAATTACTTTTTTAGCACTCTTCTTAACACAAGGCTTAAAGACTTCTCTTGGATTTACAACTGTTGAATTCAAATCTCCAACAGATATAACTTCAGTACTTATTATATCATTTTTTATATTCAATAAAATGGCGATAAAATGTTCTTTATCGCTCAAAGAAAAATCTTCTTTAACTAAATTATAGCAATCACTTGAAGAATTTACTTTAGTAATCTTTCTATTTAGAATATTTTTAGTTATTCTTTTTCCTAATTGTAAGGCTGCAATTATTGTACAAGCTTTGGCAATGCCAATGCCTTTTATACTACATAATTCTTCAACCGTTGCATTTAAAAGTTCCTTATCCCCAAAGTGTTCAAGTATGTATTTTGATAAATCAAGAACATTCTTTTCTTTAGTACCACTTCCAAGTAAAATAGCTAAAAGTTCTTCGTTTTTCAGACTTTCAAAACCATATTTTACTAATTTCTCTCTTGGCCTTTGAGAAATATCAATTTCTCTCATTTTTTTATAACTTTTAAATTCCCTATTCATTTTATCCTCATTCTTAATTTATCAATATGTGCAATAAGCATATTAGAACTAATGCCTACAAAAAATCCTGTAAAAATGCCAATTATCACTAATATTGGCAAATAATAAAATATTTTCAGATTATTCATAACAAAACAAGCTACCATTATTTGTCCTAGATTATGCAAAAAAGAGCCTATTTCACTTACGCCAATTAGAGAAAAAAATTCCCCTTTGAATTTTAATGATAAATACATTCCGATAGTAGAAAGAATAGCACCGGACAATGAATAAAAGAAACTTGTCACAGAACCAGTTACTAACATCAATAATATGGATTTTAAAATGCTTACAGTAATTGAGGATTTAAAATCATAAAAATAGATAGTAACTAGTATAATGATATTTGATAGACCCAATTTAGCACCAGGAATAGCTACTGGCAATGGAATCATTAATTCTAAAATTGAAATTGCCAAAGATAGTGATACCAAAAGAGCTAAATACATATTTTTTCTTAATTTATTATTTTTCACTGTATCACCTGATCAACTTCAGAATCTTCACTCTTTACAGTTAAATACAATCTATGCGGCAAACAAACTATTGATTGGCCTCCATCGCTAATAGCAGGCATTCTTAGACAGATCTTATCTGGACAGTTTGCTTCAATCATCTTTGCACTATTATTTTTTATTTCTATTATATTTTTCTCATCATGATGATTTTTAATCTCTATTATTCTATCTTCTTTTAGTGAATATTCTCCATATATTTTTCCATTTTGTTCAACAACTAAAGTATCACCTTTAACAGAATCTTTAAATCTACCTGTAAATATTGCAATAACAATACTAAATGAAATCAGTAAGATAGTAATAATATAATCGCCTTTTTTTAACTTCATAATTACCTCATGTAAAAGTTTAATATATAAAAAGGTAATTGTCAAAATCAATTGTGCAAGAAAA
>JAUNAV010000034.1 GCA_030527425.1 Tissierellia bacterium | reverse complement strand
ATAAGGAGGATAAATGAATATCATTAAACCAAGTACAATAGCAGG
Source organism: Tissierellia bacterium (assembly GCA_030527425.1). Lineage (GTDB taxonomy): Bacteria > Bacillota > Clostridia > Tissierellales > Peptoniphilaceae > JAUNAV01. The sequence continues at coordinate 17,119 of JAUNAV010000034.1, read as the reverse complement.
AGTTATGGAATTACTTCCAGAAGAACAGATTGTCTTTGATAGATTTAAATATATAATTGAAGAAAAATTTAAAAAATATGCATTTTTACCAATTGAAACACCATTAATAGAAAAGGATGAAATATTATTTGCTAAAGGAGGCGGAGAGACAACAAAACAAATTTTTAGAATAGATAGCAATTCAAAGGATATGAGCTTGCGTTTTGATTTGACTGTTCCTCTAGCAAGATATGTATCAGAGCATTTTTCAAATCTCAATTTTCCATTTAAAAGATACCAAATAGCAAAAGTATATAGAGGAGAGAGAAACCAAAAAGGTAGATATAAGGAGTTTTATCAATGTGATATTGATATAATAGGAAATGAACATTTATCGGTATACAATGATGCACAACTTCCAGCTGTAATTTATGAAATTTTTAGAGAATTGAATTTTAAAGATATACAATTTCACATAAATAATAGAAAATTATTAAATGGATTTTTTGAAAGTCTAGGAATAAAAGATACAACAGAAGTTTTAAGAATCATCGATAAATTGCAAAAAATAGGTGAAGATAATGTAAAAAGTTTACTAAAAGAAATAAATCTTGATGAAAAAAAATCTCAGAGATTAATTGACTTTATAAGTGATAAAAGCGATAATAAATCACTTTTAGAAAGTTTAAAAAATAGATGCGACAAAGAATTATTCAATGAAGGATTAGATGAGTTAACAAAGGTCTACTCCTATATGCTTGAATTTGGAATTCCTGATGAAAATATAGTCATAGATTTATCAATTACTAGAGGACTAGATTATTACACATCCACTGTTTATGAGACTTTTATTAAAGGTTATGAAAATATTGGTTCTGTTTGTTCAGGAGGAAGATATGATAATTTAGCAAATAATTTTTCAAAACAAAATCTTCCAGGAGTGGGTATGAGTATAGGATTAACTAGATTATTCTACCAATTTAGCCAATTGGATTTGTTAAAAAAATTTGAAGAAAATTATCTAGATGCATTATTGATTCCAATGAATGAAGACTGTAATTTTTATTTGATAGATCTATTAAATGAACTAAGAGATAAAAAAATAAAAGCAGATATTTATCTAGAAAAAGGAAAAATGAAGAAAAAATTTAATTATGCTGACAAGATAGGTGTAAAAAGGGTTGTAATTGCTGGAATAGATGAAAAGGAAATGGGTAAATTTTCATTAAGAGATATGGAATCTGGTGAACAAATTATAGTTAATAAAGAACAATTAATAGAAAGATTAAAAGGCTAGAATATTTTATATTCTAGTCTTTTAGTATTTAATTGCAATTTTGATTTATCAAATGACGTATGTTTGTTAAAATTATAATTCTCCTTGACAAAATAAATTTATATCTATATCATATCTTTAATAAATATACGATTTATCGGTGATAATTAAATGCTTAATTTTAGAATATCAAGGAGAAAAAAATGAATGAAATATTAAAAATTAACTCTATGCTAAATGATTTTGTATGGGGTGTGCCAATGATTGTCTTACTCTTAGGAGTTGGAGCATTTTTATGTTTTAGTACTGGTTTTTGGATTTATCGTAACTTTGGTTATATATTAAAAAATACATTTGGTCAAATATTTAAAAAAGCAGATTCAAATGATAGCACAATAACCCCATTTCAAGCTGTTTCAACTGCACTTGCAGGCACAATTGGAACAGGAAATATTGTTGGAGTTGCTACTGCCATAAGTTTTGGTGGTCCAGGAGCAATTTTTTGGATGTGGCTTGCCGCAGTAATAGGAATGACAACAAAATTTACAGAAGTAACTTTGTCCCTTGCAACAAGAGAAAAAGGTAAAGATGGAAAATTTACTGGCGGACCGATGTATTATCTAAAAAAAGGAACGAGATTTAAATTTTTAGCCTATCTTTTTTCATTTTTTGGTTTTATTGCTCCATTAGGAACAGGGGCTATGGTTCAAGCAAATGCCATCGCAACGAGCGTAAATGACACTTTTGGATTGGATGTAAAAATTGCAGGAATAATCCTTTCAATACTAATGGCGCTTGTAATAATTGGTGGTATAAAAAGAATAGGGGCTTTCGCTGAAAAAGTAGTGCCAATAATGTCTTTATTTTATGTAATCGGTGCATTAATAATTCTATTTATACAAAGAAAAGAGATCTTAAATGCTTTTGTAATAATATTTGAGTCAGCTTTTAATCCAAAAGCTGCTGGTGGTAGTTTTGCTGGTTTTTCTGTTATGACAGCAATAAGATGGGGTCTTGCAAGAGGAATTTTTACAAATGAAGCAGGAATTGGTACAGCACCAATTGCCCATTCAGCAAGTCACACAGACCATCCAGCAAGACAAGGAATCTGGGGAAGCTTTGAAGTTTTTATGGATACAATTGTCGTTTGTACAATGACAGCTTTAGTAATAATTACTTCTGGTTTGTGGAAAGATTCTAATCTAGAAGGTATCCTACTTACATCAAATGCTTTTAGTAATGCACTTCCAGTTGGAAAATATATTGTAAATATTGGACTAATGCTTTTTGCGTTTTCAACAGCAGTTTCATGGGATTATTATGGTGAGAAATGTATTTTATTTATTTACAATTCTGACATAGTAAGAATTATCTATAGGATAATATATATTGTTTTATGCTTTGTTGGCGCAATTGGTGGTTTGAAATTTGTTTGGGATATTGCAGATACTTTTAATGGCTTGATGGCTATTCCTAATCTAATAGGAATTTTATTATTATCAAAGAGTGCTAAAAGACTTATTAAAGATTTCGAAAGAATCAAATATTCTAAACAAAAAAGAGATTACAGTCTAGAATATGATAATAAATGGAAAGAATTTTTCTAATGCTTGACAAATAATAAGCTTTAAGGTATACTTTGTTTAGAAAATAAAGAAGTACCTGTAAGCTCACCTACCGGATTTATCTTGTAGGTTAATATTTAAAAACTTTTAAAATATTAGCGGGTACTTTATGCCCGCTTTTTTTAATGTAAATTATACACTAGCAGGTTTTAATACTTTAGGAGGTGTTATTATAAAAGAGCTTCAGATTAACGAAGAGATCAGAGAAAAAAAGGTTAGATTAATCGATGAGAATGGAGAGCAAATTGGAATAGTTCCGATAGAAGTTGCTATGAATAAGGCTCATTCAAAAAATCTTGATCTCGCACTTATAGCGCCGAAGGCAAATCCTTCAGTTGCTAAAATAATGGATTATGGTAAATATAGATACGAGATGATCAAAAAAGAGAAAGAAGATAGAAAAAAACAAAAAACTATACAAGTTAAAGAAGTAAGATTATCCGTAAATATTGAAGATCATGATTTAAATACAAAAGCAAATCAAGCTAAGAAATTCCTTAAAAATGGAGATAAAGTAAAAGTTTCAGTAAGATTTAGAGGAAGAGAGCTTGGACATAAAGATTTAGGATACGATGTTATAAACAAATTTAGCGATATGGTTGGAGATATTGGCATCGTTGATGTTAAACCAAAAATGGAAGGACGTAATTTAGTTATGTTCTTAGTTGAAAATCAAGATAAATAGGAGGAAAAAATGGGAAAATTAAAAACTCATAAAGGTGCAGCAAAAAGATTTAAAATAACAGCTTCAGGAAAAGTTAAAAGACCTAAAGCATATAAAGGACACTTAACAGCTAAAAAATCACCAACAAGAAAAAGAAATTTAAGAAAAAGCACAGTAGCTTATAAAGCAGATGCTAAGAAAGTAAAAAGAGTTCTTAACAAATAGGAGGCAAAGATGGCAAGAGTTAAAAGAGCTGTAAATGCTAAAAAAAGACATAAAAAAGTTTTAAAACAAGCTAAAGGATATTTTGGTTCAAAACATACATTATTTAAAACTGCAAATCAAGCAGTAATGAAATCTTTAAACTATGCTTATATCGGAAGAAAAAGAAGAAAAAGAGATTTCAGAAGACTATGGATTACTAGAATTAATGCAGCAGCAAGAATTAATGGTACAAGCTATTCACAATTAATGGGTGGACTTAAAAAAGCTCAAGTTGATATCAACAGAAAGATGCTTTCTGAAATAGCAATTTCAAATCCAGATGAGTTCAAAAAATTAGTTGAAATAGCTAAACATGCTTAATGATACAATCAGAGTCAAATTCAATTTATAAAGATCTAAAGAAGCTAAGAAAGAAAAAATATAGATCCAAAACAAAAACATATTTAATAGAATCAAAAAAATTAGTAGAAGAAGCAATCAAATCAAATGCCCCAATATTAGATATAATTGTAGATGAGAACTTCGATAAAGACTATGGATTTAAACAGATAAAATTAAAAGATAATTTGTTTAAAAAACTGTCTGAACTAAAAAATCCAGAAGGTATAATGGCTAGAGTTGAGTTTAACACTCAAAAACAGATAAGTTCTGATAAGATCTTAATACTAGATAATATTAATGATCCGGGCAATATTGGAACTATAATAAGATCTGCAGAAGCCTTTGGTTTTAAAGACATCATTTTATACAATAATTGTGTAGATATCTACAATCAAAAATCTCTTAGGGCATCTATGGGATCTATATTTAGAGTAAATATTATAAGTTATGGCTTAGAAGAGATAATGAAGCTTAAAGAAGAATATGTTATTTTAGCTTCTGTAATGGATGGATTAGACTACAGAAAATTCAACTATAAAAAATGTGCATTAGTGGTAGGCAATGAGGCAAATGGCATTTCTAATCAATTATTAAATATCTCCGATTATAAAATAAAAATTTCTATGATTGGAGATAATGAGTCATTAAATGCTGCCATTGCGGCTTCTGTGTTAATGCATGGTTTAAACCTTTGATGCGAAAAGACATATAAAAACTGCACTACAGCAAGTGATGTTGATGAGAGATCATGCGTAAGTATATATGTATTCCTCGCAGAGGGCAAGGTGAAATAAGTAGCCAAGACGGTGATGCGTTACAATCAATAGAGTGGGTTTTTCGACCAATCAAGGTGGTACCGCAGATTATTCTGTCCTTTTATAGGGCAGTTTTTTTAATTGGAGGAAAAATGCAAGAAAAAGTCAATACATTAGTAAAAAATGCAACAGAAAAAATTGAAAAAGCAAATAATTTAAACGAATTAAACGATCTTAGAGTTAAATATTTAGGAAAAAAAGGAGAAATAACATCTCTATTAAAGTCACTTTCTTCTGTTAGCAAAGAAGAAAGACCTAAGATGGGTAAGCTTTTAAATGAAAAGAGAAATGAGATTGAAAAACTTTTAAAACAAAAAACACAAGTAATAAATGAACAAAAAGTCGAACAAAAAATCAAAGAAGAAACTATAGATGTAACTGCAAATAGAAATAAATACACTCAGGGACATCTAAATTTAATAAATGAAACGATGAGGCAATTAGAAGAGCTCTTTTTAAATATGGGGTTTGATATTGTTTCAGGTCCTGAAATAGATACTGTAGAAAATTGCTTTGATGATTTGAATTCTCCTAAAAATCATCCTTCTAGAGACTTGACAGACACATTCTATTTAGACAAAAATGTTGTTTTAAGGCCCCATACATCTTCTGTTCAAATTAGAGTAATGAAAGAGGGAAATCTACCTATAAGAATGGTTTCAGCTGGAAGAACTTTTAGAAATGATGAAGTTGATGACACTCATTCTCCAATGTTTCATCAGATGGAGTGTTTAGTGGTAGATGAAAATGTATCATTGGCAAATCTTAAGGATACTATAAATATATTTATTAAAAATATGTTTGGAGAAGAAATAAAAACGAGATTTAGACCTCACTATTTCCCATTTACAGAACCTTCTTTGGAGGTAGATGTTACATGTCCAATTTGTAAAGGAAAAGGCTGCAGTGCTTGTAATAATACAGGCTGGTCAATGGAACTATTGGGAGCTGGAATGGTACATCCTAATGTCCTTGAAAATTGTGGAATTGATTCTGAAAAATATACTGGATTTGCATTTGGTATGGGTGTAGATAGAATAGCAATGGTCAAGTATGGACTTGATGATATAAGATTGTTATATGATAATGACAAGAGATTTTTAGAGCAATTTTAGGAGGATATATGTTAGTACCTATTAAATGGTTAAAAGATTATGTAGATATTAATGAAAAGTTAAAAGTATTTACCGATAGATTATCTGAAACTGGAAGTCATGTTGACTCAGTTTATACCTATACTTCCGATATAAAAAATATCAAGGTTGGATTAGTAAAAAGCATTAGAAAACATGAAAATGCCGATAGACTATTTGTATTAGATATCAAAACAGATAAAGATTTGACAATTGTTACAGCTGCTAAAAATGTCAAAGAAAATGATAAAGTTCTTGTAGCAGAAGTTGGTTGTGTATTTGATAATGGAAACAAAATAGAAAATCATGATTTTATGGGCATAACATCAGAAGGAATGTTAGTTTCTTATATGGAACTTGGTTATCCTGATAGCGTAATTGCTAAAAAATATAAAGATGGTGTTATAATTTTAGATGATAATTTTAAATGCGCAGAAAGCTTAAATGATGTTTTATTTTCAAATACAGAAATAATAGAATTTGAAATAACGCCAAACAGACCAGACTGTCTTTCTATTATAGGTATGGCAAGAGAGACTGCTGCAAGTTTTGAAAGAAAGATAAAATATCCTGAAAATGAATATAATGGAATAGATGAAAGCATAAAAAATTATGTAAAAAATGCAAAAATTGAAAGTGATAATTGCAATAGATTAGTCTTAAGAGTAGCAAAAAATGTTGTTGTAAAAGAGTCTGATCAATGGTTAAAAAATTATTTAATGCTTGCAGGAATGAGACCAGTTAATAATATAGTAGATATTACAAATTTTGTTATGCTTGAATATGGTCAACCACTACATGCATATGATCTTGATAGATTAAATGAGCAAACTTTAATTGCAAGAGATGCAAAAGACAAAGAAATAATAAAAACTTTAGACTCTGAAAAAAGAGAATTAAATGATTCAATGTTAGTAATTTCTGACTCAAAAGAAGCATTAGGCATTGCAGGAATAATGGGATCTTATAATTCTGAAGTTAGTGAAGATACTAAAACAATCTTGCTTGAATCAGCTAATTTTGATAAAGATTCTATAAGAAAGACATCTAAACTTTTGGGTTTAAGAAGCGAAGCATCGATGAGAAATGAAAAAGGAATAGCTGTGGAGCTTGCTGAAATTGCTTCAAAAAGAGCTATGTATTTAATAGAAAAAATGGCAAATGCATCTGTACTAAAAGAATCTATTGATCTAGGCAAAAAAGAAAGCGATGAGATTGTAGTCGATCTTAGAATAAATAGATTAAATAAGCTTTTAGGAAGTAATATTTCATACAAAGAAGCAGCAAAATATTTAAAATTATTAGAATTAGAGATTGTAAAAGAAAATGAAGAAGTTATTTCTGTAAAAATACCATATTTTAGATCAGATATTACAATAGAAGCGGATTTAATAGAAGAGATAGCAAGATTATATGGACTTAAAAATATTGAGGATAAGCCTCTTGTATCTTCCTTAAAACAAGGTAAAAAAGACGAAATGAGACTTTTAATAGATGATTTAAAATTTTCTTTATATGGCCAAAAATATTCAGAAATTTCAACCTATTCATTTGTCTCTCCTAAAATATTTGATAATCTAATGATTGATAAGGATTCGAAGCTTAGAGATGTCTCAACGATAATAAATCCACTGGGCGAAGATTTTTCAATAATGAGAAGTACACTTCAAGCTAATATCTTGGATGTAATCTCAAAAAATTTAAAAAGAAAGCAAGATGATCTAAGACTATTTGAAATCGGGACTGTTTTTGAAAAAACAGAAGACATTTTACCAAAAGAAAAAAAGAATTTAGTAATGGGTTTATATGGTCATTATGATTTTTATGATCTCAAAGAGATGTTTATAAAGGTAATGAAAAGTGTAGGATTCGAGGATTTCGAATTTAAAAAAGAGACTGAAAACAAAACTTTCCATAAAGGAAGATGTGCTAATATTATTTTTGAAGGAAAAAAGGTGGGTATAATTGGTCAAATTTCTTATGAATTAAGAGATAATTTTGACATTAAAAAAGGTGCTTATATTTTAGAAATAACTCTAGATGATATAATTGCAAAAAGAAAATTAGTACACAAATATGTTAAATTACCAAAATATCCTGCTATAGAATTTGATTTATCATTTGTATGTGATAGAAATGTTGAAAGTAAAACAATTGAAGATATAATGAAAGAAAATGGTGGAAATTTACTAAAAAATATCGAGCTTTTTGATATATACACAGGTGATCAAATTCAAGAGGATAAAAAATCAGTATCATACAAATTGACTTTCAGAAGTGATGAAAAAACATTAAATGACAATCAGATTAATCCTATTATTGAAAAAATCGTAAGTGAATTAGAAAATATGGAGGTTAACTTACGTAGTTAGGAGTTTAAATGAGCCCAAAAAGAATCAAAGTTGTTATTGATAATATGACTTATACGCTTCTTACTGAACGTGATGAAAATGAAACAAAAGAAATTGCAGATTATGTAAATAAAAAAATAAAAGAAATAGATAATAAAAAACTTACTCAGATAATGACTACGACTTTGGCAAGCATTAATATTGCAGATGATTATTTAAAGCTTCAAAAAAAATATGAAGAATTAAAAGAAAAATCTGATGAGCCTATTAAAAATTACCCTAAACTAAAAGAAGAGAAATTAAATATAGAACAAAAACTTCAAGAGTTAAAAAATGATTATCAAAAGAGTAATCAAGAAGTGGTTAAATCAGTTGAAAAAATTGAAAATTTAAATAATAAGATTGATAATTTAAATGATCAACTAAATTCAAATAGAGCTTCACTATCAAAAAAAGATGAGGATTTAAATAAACTTAGAAACGAAATTAATAATTTACAAAGAAAAAATTCGAAAATGCAAAAAGAAATAGAAGTGTTAAAAAGGGAGATTAAATGAAAGATCTAGAGATTTTGGCGCCTGTAGGAAATGAAGCTATGCTAGATGCAGCTATTTCGGCAGGTGCTGATAGCTTCTATTTGGCTACAGATGATTTTGGAGCTAGAGCTTATGCCAAAAATTTTGATATTGATTCAATTGAAAAAATAATTGATAAAATTCATCTTTTAGATAAAAAGGTATATATCACTATAAACACTTTGATAAAGGATAGCGAGTTTCAAAAATGCTATTCATATGCTAAAAAATTGTATGAATACGGCGCTGATGGTTTTATAATACAGGATTTAGGTTTATATCTTTTTTTAAAGTATAGATTAACAGATATAGAATATCATGCATCTACGCAAATGGCAGTTAGGGATTATGATGGAGCTAAATTTCTTAAGGAACTTGGATTTGATAGAGTTGTTATTGCTAGAGAAACTTCATTTGAAGATATAAAAAAGATAAATGAATTAGATATTGATCTGGAGATATTTGTTCATGGTTCCCTATGCGTTTGTATCTCTGGGGAATGTCTTATGAGTTCCTATTTAGGTAGAAGATCTGCTAATAGAGGAAAATGTGCTGGTCCTTGTAGGAAAAGATACAAAATAAAATCTCCTTCAGGAAAAATAATTTCCACAATAGATGATTACCTTCTAAATATGAGAGATCTTTGCACTATAGATAAAGTTAAACTATATAAAAATGCAAATATAAGATCATTAAAAATAGAAGGCAGAATGAAAACTGCTGAGTATGTATATAATGTCGTTAAAAGCTATAAATATGAATTAGAAGATATAGAATATAATAAAAAAAATTTGATTGATGTATCAAATAGAGGATACACAAAGGGATTTATTTTCAATGAAAATAAAGATTATATTTCACTTAAAAATAACAAAAGAAAACATAGAAAAGTAGGAAGCATTGTAAAAAAAGAAAATACTATGAATTTATTTTTTACAGACTATGTGAAAAAAGGTTCAATTTTGGAGATTGAAACTGTCAAAGGAAAAAAACTACCATTTACAGCGACAAAAGATTTTTTTAAAAACGAAAAAATTACACTTTATAAATATAAAGATGCAAAGGAATCAAGCGATGTATTTATGTTAAATTCTTCTGACACTCAGCTTGAACAAAATAGCTTAAAATTTCCAATCGATTTATATTTTAAGGCAAAAGTTGGACAAAAACCATCTTTAAATGTAAGATTTAAGGAATTTAATATAACAGTCCAGTCAGATAAAATTTGCGAAAAAGCGAAAAATATAAGCGTTAGCAAAGAAGATATAAAAAAGAATGTAAATAAACTAAATGATACATTTTATTTTGCAAAAGAAATTTTTGTTGATATCACTGATGATATTTTTATAAGAAAAAAGGAAATTAACAAATTAAGAAGAGATATAATCGCATTATTAAATGAAAAAAGATTAGCTACTTATAAAAATAGAGAAATTAAAGATAAGAAAAGTAATCTTAATTATAAAGAATATTCTCTAAGAGAGAAAAATATAGAAATTAATAGCATTGAAGGCATTGAGAATATTGACATTTCAAAATTTGATAATATATATATTAGAAAATGGGATCAATATTTTAAGTGCCATAATAATCTATATTATATTATTGAAAGAGAAGAAATAAAAATAGAAGAACTTATTAACTTTCTAATAATAAAAAAATTTAAAGGGGTATATATAAATAATTATTCATATTTAAGATATTACCGCAAATTTATAGAAAAAGGGCTTAAAATTAGAATAGGGAATAAATTAAATGTCTTTAATGAAAAAAGTGCTAATTACTTTAGCAAATTTTGCGAGATGATTCATCTTTCTGTGGAGAATGATTTTTCGGCAATTAATAATTTATCGAAAAAGTTTAATGTTGAAGTCACAGCTTTTGGAAAGATTGAACTTATGACAATGATTCATTGCCCATTTTCTGCAATAAAAAAATGTGGTTTAAGAGGATGTGAAAATTGTAAATATAGAGAGGGCTATAAAATTATTAATGATAAAAATAGGGAATTTGATGTCTTTAGATATGAAGGATATTCAAAAATCTATTCAGATAAATATTTGAATGTTGATACTCAAAAATTAAATGATAATCTAAGCCTGCTTTATATTTACGATGGAAAAAATTTTGTTGATGATACTAGAAAAATAGATAATCTCAATTATGAAAGAGGAGTTAATTAATGCAAAAAAAGAGCTTGGAAGTTCTTGAATTTAATAAAATACTTGAGAAATTAAAGACTTATGCAAGAAGTAATATAGTAAAAGAAAAAATAGAAAAAATATCACCTTTAACAGATATAGAATTGATCAAACAAGAATTAAATCTTGTATCAGATATGGTTGATACTATAGAAAAGACAGGAAAATTTGATATTTTTGGCTTATATGATTTTACAGACATAATAGAATATGTGGACAAAAAAGGAATACTTGAGCCTATAAGCTTATTGAAAGTGTTAGACTTGTTGAGAATAAGTGAATACCTCAAAGAATTTTGTGAGAAAATCGAAAACAAGAGCATAAAAGATCTATTTGATATCATTAATACAAATGATTTTATCAGAAAGGAAATAGAGAGAGCAATAATTTCGGAGGATGAAATTTCTGATAATGCATCCTCTGAGCTTAGAAGTATTCGCAGGAAAAAAGACAAAAAAGAAGAAGAAATAAAGCAAAAGTTAAATTATTATACAAATAGTTCCAAATTTGATGATATTTTACAGGATAAAATTGTTACCATGAGAGAAGGGCGATATGTTGTTCCTGTAATTGCGAATAAAAAGATGCATATGCAAGGTATTGTTCATGATAGAAGTCAATCTGGTCAAACTATTTTTATTGAACCAATTGCAATAGTAGAATTAAATAACGAGCTTAGAAATTTAGAAATAAAAGAAGAAGAAGAAATCAGACGCATTTTAGATAGATTGTCGAGATTAGTTGAAGGATTTGATCAAGAAATTCTTTATAATCAACAGATTATATCTAAAATTGACTATATTCAAGCAAAAGCATTATTTGCGCTTGAGAATGAATACACTAAGCCTATAATTAACAATAATAAGAAAATAGATTTAAAAAATGCAAAACATCCTCTATTATCAGGTGAAGTTATTCCTATTGATGTATCTATAGGGGATAAATACAATACTTTAATTATTACAGGCCCTAATACTGGAGGAAAAACAGTTAGTTTAAAGACTGTAGGTTTGTTAACAATAATGGCTCAAAGTGCCCTTTACATTCCAGCAGATGAAAATTCTACTATTAATGTATTTGATGATATTTTTCTTGATATAGGTGATACTCAATCAATAGAGATGTCGCTTAGTACGTTTTCTGCATCCTTGACCAATATAGTAAAAATTATTAAAGAAGCGACAGATAATTCTCTAGTTCTTTTAGACGAGATAGGCGCTGGAACAGATCCGACTGAAGGAGCGGCACTGGCTATATCTATTTTAGATTATTTTAGAAAAAATAATATACTAACCTTCGCGACAACTCATTATAGTGAATTAAAATATTATGCTTTAGAAGAAGATAGTGTAATGAATGCATCTGTTGAATTTGATGTCAATACACTTTCTCCGACATATAAATTAATAATTGGTACTCCTGGAAAGAGTAATGCTTTTGAAATTTCTAAAAGATTGGGTTTAAATCCTGAGATTCTTGAAAATGCCAAGAATCTTCTTGGTGATGATGAAAAAAATATTAATAGCATACTTGAAAAAATTGAGTATGGTAGAATTGAAATTGACAAAAAAAATAAAGAAATTGAAAAATATAAAAGGCAAATAGAAGACAAAGATAGAATTTTAAATCAAAAGATTAAAATATTAGAGGACCATAGACAAGAGATTATAGAAAGTGCACAAAAGAAGGCTCAAGATATACTTGAAGATGCTAAAAATAAGAGCGATAAGATGCTAAAAATCGCAAAAAAATCCAGAAATGCTAATACCTCAAGTATAGATAGAAGCTTAAATGACATTAGAAATACTTTTAAATCGTCTACTAAAAGTTTCCAAAACAAGGGATTAGAATTTAATAAAAAGTCAAAGAATATACCCGATAAATTAAAAGTTGGAGATGAGGTATTAGTAATTGGAATAGGTGAAAAAGCCACTGTTATTGAAGGACCAGATCAAAATGGAAATATTAGACTACAGATGGGCATTTTAAAAATGAATTCTAATATTAAAAATGTAGAAAAAACCAAAAAAGATAAGACCAAGGAGAATGTTAAGAAAATTTATAATACGAAAAAAAGGATGAATATAAGCCCAGAAATAGACTTAAGAGGACAAAGATTAGATGAGGCAATTATTAATTTAGATAAATATTTAGATGATGCTATGTTATCTAATCTATCGGAAGTATATATTATTCACGGTAAAGGCACAGGTGCTTTAAGAGAAGGTATAAACAATTATTTAGAAAAAAGTTCATATGTAAAATCAAAGCGCACTGGAACCGATGAAGAAGGAGGTTTTGGCGTAACTGTGTGTACGCTAAGATAGGAGGATAAATGAAAGATTTAAAAAAAGAGATTTCAAATTTATTAATAAAAAATGATGTTGGTCTTAAAGAAGATGAAATAATCTCTTTAATAGAAATACCACCAAATCAAGAAATGGGAGATTTCGCATTTCCGTGTTTTACTTTAGCGAAAAAATTTAGAAAAAATCCAGCGATTATTGCTAAAGAGATAGCTTCAGAAATCGAAAGTGATTTATTCGAAAAAATTGAAAATGTAAATGCCTATATCAATTTTTACGTGGATAAAAAATATTTTGTCAATAATGTAATTAATGAAGTATTAGAACAAAAATACAATTATGGATCAAGTAATATGGGTCAGGGAAAGAATATAATTCTTGAGTATTCATCACCCAATATTGCTAAGCCATTTCATATTGGTCATATAAGAACTACAATTATTGGCGATGTAATAAAAAGAGTCTATAAGCATCTTGGATATAATACTATTGCTATAAATTATATTGGCGATTATGGAACACAATTTGGTGTTATGATAGCTGCGTATAAATTATGGGGCGATAAAGAAAAAATAAATAAAGATCCTATAAATGAGCTTTTGAATTTATATGTAAGATATAATAAAGAAGCAGAAGAAAATCCAGAAATGATGGATAAGGCAAGAGAATATTTTAATAAATTGGAAAATAATGACGCTCAAGCAGTTGAATTGTGGACATGGTTTAAAGAAATATCATTAAGAGAATTTGAACGAGTATATAAATTATTGAATATTGAATTTGATAATTACAATGGTGAGGCTTACAGTTCTAAATGGATTCCCGATGTAATAGAAGAATTAAAGCAAAAAGAACTATTAACTTATAGTGATGGTGCATATATAGTTGATTTAGAAAAATATGATCTCACACCTGTAATTATAATTAAAAGCAATAATTCTTCAACATATATAACAAGAGATATTGCAACTGCAATAAATAGAATGAGAGAATACAACTATGATGAAAATATATATGTAGTTGCAACTCAACAAAATCTTCATTTCCAACAGTGGAAAAAAGTTTTAGAACTTATGGGATATGACTTCTTTGATAAATGTATACATGTTGGATTTGGTATGGTCAGCATGAAAGGCGGTACTTTATCAACTAGAAAAGGACAAGTTATTTTCTTAGAGGATGTATTAAATAAAGCTATCGAAAAGACAAAGGAAATTATAGAAAATAGAAATGAAGAAATTGAAAATAAAGATGAAGTAGCACAAAAAGTTGGAATTGGAGCTGTAAAATTTCAAGAATTATATAATAGCAGAATAAAAGATTATGTATTTGATTGGGTTGAGGTATTAAACTTCGATGGAGAGACAGGCCCATATGTTCAATACACTTATGCAAGAGCAAAAGCTGTTTTAAGAAAAGCGAATTATAAACAAGAATTCAAAGATCTTTCATACGATGATATCACAAGTGATATAGAATACTCTTTGGTAAAATCTCTTGAAAGCTTTAAGGATTCAATAATTAGAGCAAAAGATAAATATGAACCATCAATAGTAACTAGAAAAGTGACAGAAATAGCTAAGAATTTTAATAAATTCTATAATAATATTTCAATTTTGGTAGATGATGAAAATTTAAAAAATCAAAGATTAAATCTAACATATGCAACAAGTATTGTCATAAAAACCGGACTTGGATTGTTAGGAATTGACACTGTGGAGAAAATGTGATGAATAGATTTAAAGATTTGGTTATAGTCACCAAAGAGGCAATTTTAAATACAATATTTTCACTTAAAAATTCATACATGTTATTATTGCTTATAGCAATAATGACTGTATTTGAATTTCTAAGAAATATTATCGGGGGTAATATGATTATCTCCATAATAGGATATTTAATAAGTATTGCAATTTTAAGTCTTGTAGCAGGTGTTTTAGATTCGATTATAAATTATAATTCATCGGGGAAAAATACGTTAAAAGAATCATACAGAAGATATTTTTCACCTTTGATAAATGTAATGTTTATAATCTATTTGGTACAATACTTACTTTATATGGTATTACAAATGGCCAATCTTAACTATATTTATACATTAATATTTATTGTTGCATTTAAGATCCTCATATCACCAGCTTTAGAAATGGTTTATATAAGAGGATATTATGGATATGGGATATTATTTGAATGTTTTAATTTTATTGCAGAAAATATCTTGACATGGATACCCTATGCCTTGGTGTTTTCTATTTTCGATTATATACTCTTAAAAAAAATATCCTTCTTGTATGCAATGACAAATTTTAATACGAGCCTAGTCTATGTTCTAATATTAACATTGTTTAGATTGTTTATATATTTATTTAAAGGATATCTCTTTAAAGAGTTATCTGAGAATTCATATAGAAAGAGAATGTTTAAAAGGAGTTTTTAATGAATGCTATAAATGATTACTTTAAAACTTTCAGTGACAAACTACTTTATCTAAATTTAAAAGAAAATAGCCAATATGAATCTTTAAAAGATTTAGAACTGCCCATTTACTCTAAAGATTTTTCTGAAAAAATTAAAACAAATGAATTAGAAAACTCATTATCACTTGAAACTATAATAGATGGAATGTTAATCAATATAGCTATAGATCCGAATTTTAAATATGTCGATGATTATATTGAATTAGTACAAAAATATGTAAAAAGTATAGCTGATTATACAGCTACAAAAGCAATGGAATTTGAAAAAGTTGACGAAATTAAAGCTACTTTATTTTATAGAGCAGGTTATATAATTAATCCATTTAATAATTATAATGCATATAATTATGCAAGAAAATTATGGCCCATAGCATATAACCAAAAAGAAAAAGATAAAGAACAATTTATTTCTTCAGCTATAGAAATACTACAAACAATAATTGCAAGAGACGAAGAGTTTCCGTTAAGCTACTATGAATTAGCAAATATATACGTTAATTTAGGTGAATATGTAAAAGCAAGAAATTATTACAATAATGCTCTTAGAAATGTAGAAAATGAATTGGCAAAAGAAGAAATAAGAAGTAAACTAGAGCAAATAGAAGATAATGCGAATATTGAACAAGCTATTTATTATATAGGTAAGAGCAATTACAATGAGGCAATAAGGCTTTTGACAAAGACGATTGCGAAAACGAAAAGACCAGATGCTTATTACTATCTAGCTGTATGTTATCAAAATATAAATCAATTGGAAAATTCAATACAAGAGTTTTTAAATGCATTAGATAAAGGCGGCGAGTTTAAAGAAATATACAATGATTTAGCAGTATCATATTATTTAAATAAAGAAAATGATAAAGCATTGAAAGTTTTAGATCACGCACTAAAAAAATATCCTGAAGATCCTAAATTGCAATATAATAAACTGCAAATAAATATTTCAAGCGGAAATTTAAAACAAGCAAAACTAGAATTAGAAAATTTATTATCATATGATGATCTATCAGATGAGATATTTAACAATCTTATGATAATAAAAGAACAATTTAAATTATAAAAAACTTGACAAAAGAAAAAAATGAGCATATAATACAAAGAGTCGTCAGAA
>JAUNAV010000091.1 GCA_030527425.1 Tissierellia bacterium | reverse complement strand
AAGGAAAAGTTTCAGCTTATTCTAAATCATCAATTATTGAAGATGATCTATAAAATAAACAAAGGTGATGTTGAGGATAGAATTAACTATTCTGCAACATCACCTTAATTTTGTACTTTTGCAACATCTCCATTTGGATTATCATTTTTAGATTATCCTTGAAATACCTTAATTTGCGTCTTATAGCATATATAATAAAATAAATCAATTTATGATAATTTTTAATATAATTGTTATAAAATTTTCCAATTATCAGGATTATCTATATAATTTTTGAGCATATCAATCAGTTTGTATTTATAAACGCTACAATTACGAGGACTACCAGATAATAATTTACACGAATCTAAGCATAAAGGTAGTACTTTACAATTTTCGCACATTTTTGGTATTTCAAACTTATATTCTTTATTATAATATTTATTAAAATCCATTGTCTCTTCGTAACTAAGATCAGTGCTACAAAAACGTGTTTTTAAATCCGGGCCAAAACATATGGCTTTATTTGTAACAAATCCGCATTGTCCACTAAGCTTTGTAGGAAAAATAATTTTATATCTTAATCTTTGCAAATATTTAGTTAGCTCCCAATATATTTCTGCAAATTCTTCTGAGGATAGTTCGGTATAATTTTCTTCCTTAAAATTACTCCTGAGAGGGTTTATTTTGAATAGAATTCTTTTTTTATCAAAATATTCTAAATTGCTAATATCATCTATTACATTAAAGAAATCATCCTTATTTTCAACACATATATTTAGTCTAACTATTACTGTAGATTCTGTAAGCGTAAGTACTTTTCCTATTTTATTCACTAAATCAAAATAATTAAAATTTTTAGAAACTTTAAAATTGTTATGTGAGTATTTATCCCCATCAAAAGTAAACTGTATGCGCGTAAATTTTATTTGTTTTAAGAGAATTTCATCTAATAATGAACCATTCGTCGTAATATAACTTCTATATTCTTTGTTGTATTTATCTGATAACTTCCTTACTTCTCTATCTATATATAAAATTTCTTTTTTATTAATTAACGGTTCACCGCCAAAATAATGTATCCAGATGTTTTTTACATTTGAGGAAAAAACTTCTTCTATATATTTTAAAAGTTCAATTGTATTATCTCTTTTTAAAATCATAGTATCATGTTGTTGATAGCAATAAGTACAATTAAAATTACACCTATTAGTAAGCATTATTGTAATCTCAAATTTGGTAAAATCATTCTTTTGTTCTTTTATTATTTCATTATAAAGATCTTTTTTTTCTTCTCTTAAATCAGAAACTAGAAACTTATTTTCAATAAGTACTTTAGAAAATTTAGGGTCTTTAATATCTAATTTTTTGTCTAATTCAATTAACGAATTACTATAAGTGTTATATATAAAATATTTGCCTTTATATGCAAAATTGATATTGTAAAAAGATTCTTTCATCAAGTTATTACCTCCAATATTTTTATATATAAAAATTGCAGAACCTTAAAAGATCTGCAATTTTATTAATGATTAATCTTGAGTTGAAACAGTTCCGTTACAGCAATTGCCATTAGTACTGCTACCAACTTTTTTATCACTTTTTTTAACTAAAAGTTTCATATATTTACCTCCTTTAACATATATATTTATAAAAATAAGCAAAGCTTAATTTATAGCTGTTTTTCAATCTTATGATCTGATATCAAATAAATATCATCAGC
>JAUNAV010000090.1 GCA_030527425.1 Tissierellia bacterium | reverse complement strand
GGAAAAATGTTCACTTAAGATTAGAAATTATCCTTTTAAATGGGATTTTTCTGCTAATGGAGATGCTGAATGGACATATATGTTAAATAGATTTAGTTATTTGGATTTATTAACTAGAGTTTATAAAATTTCAAAAGAAAGAAAATATTTAAAAAAAGGACTTAAATTAATTGAAGACTGGATAGAAAAAGTTGAATTGGTCCCTAATGTTATGACACGTACATTGGATACGGGTATGAGAATATATTACTTTATTAATTTTGACAAAAATAATGACTTAAATAGTAAATTTAGTAATAAAATTAAATTTAGCATATATGAACAAATTAAATATTTAGAAAATAATTATATTCAAAAATACAATTTAAGCAACTGGGGCTTAGTACAAATGATTTCTATTGCTATTGCGGGTATCTATTATGATGATGAAGAATTATATTTAAATGCAATAGAAAAGTTAAGAGCGATGATTGAGATGCAGTATTTGGATGATGGTTTTATACATTGGGAAAGAAGCATGGGATATCATAATTTTATGCTTCAATGGTTATTAAGACTCAATTCTTATCAAAAAGAATTTAATAAAGATATAACATTTAAAAAACTTATTAAAAATGCATTAACTACAACAATATTAGCATCGGATTTAGACGGAAATCAAGTAAATAATGGGGATTCTGATAAAACTTCTATTGATTATTTAAAAAAGTCATATTTTGAAATTTATGGACATAATATAAAAAAAATAGATTATAAATTATTTTCTGAGTATGGAATGTATGTAGAAAAGAGAGAAGGTAGTTTCTTAACAACATTAAATAATAATATGAGTTCAAATCATACTCACGCAGATTTTACTCATTTTATATATCAAAATTCCAATATTAGTATACTCGATGGCGGTAGATACACTTATACTGAAAGCAAAGATAGAAAAATTTATAAAGTATTTAAGCATAATAATATATTAATTGATAGCAAAAGTCCATTTGGTTATGAAAGTTCATGGGAAACAACTAATTATCCTATTGTTAATCCTATTTTTGTAAAAAAGAAAAATGGCGAGAGTTTTGTTGAGATGAGTTATTTTGACGAAAATAGAAGAATATTTTTTAAAAGAAAAATATTTTATACATCAGAAGATGATTTAATTATATTTGATTGTGTATTTGCTAAAGGAAATCACATTGCAAAAACAAATATTTTAGGACTGAATTTAGATAATAGCAATATTAAATCAAATAGGAAATATAAATTTTCGAAAAGTCATTATTCTACTGAATATAATACTAAAGATAGCTGTGATCTTTTTACTACTGAATCTAGCTTTCGTGATAAATTTACACAAATTATCATTATTGGAGATACAAAAAATTATAGACTCATTCCTATTAAACAAAAAGGAAATGTTTTAGATTCTAATTTAGCGATTTCTGTCTATAATAATAGAAAGTATTATATCGATATTTCAGAGGAAATAACTAAAGGAAATAAAATTCTTAGTGTTAATAATCATGAATTTTATGCTAGAAATGCAGTTATTAATGAAAAAGGAAATATAATTATTTATCGATAGAAATATTTTAAAATTTAAAACTACTTTCCAATTTCATCAGTAATTTCTATTCTAGTTTTATTATATTAGAATTAAAGTCCATTAAAGGTATAATTTAAGTAGTAAAAAGAAAGGAAGTTTACTTATGAAATTAATTGTATGTAAAGATTATGATGAAATGAGTG
>JAUNAV010000089.1 GCA_030527425.1 Tissierellia bacterium | reverse complement strand
TATCAATGGGCTGAGGATAAATTCGGACAAAGATTAAATAAGCCTGTTGATGATTTTAACCACCTTATAGATGCAATGAGATATGCAGTTGAAGATTATATTCAAGGAAAGATAAAAGCAAAAACATTCAAAAGTATATTTTGATTATAAAAAGGAGAAGCAATGGAAAACTACATATTTACTTTTTCTAAGGAAGAAGATATTACACCAAAAGTAGTACAAGACTTTATTGATAAGCATAGAAGAGGTCTTCATAGATATGAAAGATTAAATAATATGTATTTAGGCAATTATGATATTTTGCTTAAGGAACAAAAGGCAGAATATAAGCCTGATAATAGACTTGTTGTCAATTATGCAAAATACTTAACTGATACATTTAACGGTTATTTCATAGGAGTACCAGTTCAAACAAGTATTGAAGATAATGACTTAAATGAAAGTATAACTGAGTTTAGAAGACTTAACTCAATAGATGATATAGAAGCAGAAATAAGTAAAGATGCTGATATATATGGACATGGATTTGAGTATTTATACCAAGATGAAGAAGCTAACACGAGAGTAACTTATGTATCACCAACTAATGCATTTATAGTATACGATGATACAATCGCAAGAGAGCCTTTATTTGGAGTTTATTATCAATTAGATGGATCTAATATAAAAGGTGAACTACTAACCAAGCACGAAAAAATAACTTTATCTGGAACACTTGCAGAAATTAAATTTATTGATGAAGAAGAACACTTCTATGGAGATGTACCATTAATTGAATATGCAGAAAATGAAGAAAGGAAAGGAATATTTGAATCAGTAGAAACACTTATAAATAGCTTAAATAAAGTATTAAGTGAAAAGGCTAACGATGTTGACTATTTCTCAGATGCTTACTTAAAAATATTAGGTGCTGATTTAGATGAAGAAACATTAAAAGCTTTGAGAGATAACAGGGTAATTAACTTATCTGGATCAAACTCAGAAAAGGTCGTTGTTGATTTCTTAGATAAGCCAAATGCTGATGAAACTCAAGAGAATTTAATTGATAGATTAGTAGACTTTATATATCAAATATCAATGATTGCAAATATCAATGATGATACCTTTAACTCAAGAACATCAGGTGTAGCATTGCAATATAAACTACTACCAATGTCAAACCTTGCAATGACAAAAGAACGTAAATTTAAAGCAAGCATGATGAGAAGATATAAGATGATATTTAATCTTCCAACTAATGTACCAGCTAATAAAAAAGATGATTATATCAATATAAAATTAGTATTTACAAGAAATGTACCAAATAACATTAGAGATGAAGTAGAAACAGCAAAAGGTCTTGCAAGTCTAACATCACAACAAACAGCCTTATCAGTATTATCAGTTGTAGATAGTCCACTTGAAGAAATTGAAAGAATGGAAAAAGAAAATTCATCTAAACCACTTGATTATGATTTTCTAAAAGAGATAGAAGATGAACAAGAAAACGTATAAGTACTTTAAGGATAGGGAGCGAAAACACCAGGAAGAAAAAATCAAAGATGATGAAAAGTTTTCTAAAGTACTTGAAAAAGAATATCAAAGAACATTAAGAGAAATAGAAAATCGTATAAATTGGTGGATTGGTAAATATGCTGATGATAATGATATATATATAACAAGCAAGACAGATAGTTAGAGAAGCTGATATAAAAGAATTAAAAGAAAAAGCTAAAGAATATGTAAAAAACAAAGACTTATCACCAAAAGCTAATAAAGAGATGAGAATCTACAATCTTAAAATGAAAATAGCTCGTGATGAGTTATTACAAAAATACAT
>JAUNAV010000033.1:14526-17728 GCA_030527425.1 Tissierellia bacterium | reverse complement strand
TGAACCTATATAAACGCTTATGAATATATAAAAATCAAATATAAAGAAGCTATAACACATATTTAAAAGATGTGGAATATCTTGTAAAATATCATTTTGAATGGAACGAAAATAGAGAAGATTTAAAAAATGATCGAAATGAAAAAAAACATGAACAAATAATTCTTAGATCCTTAGACAAGGGTGGAAGGCATGATGTATTTTTAGGTACCAGGGAATGTGTTGCCTACATTGAAAGACTTAGAAAAGATGAATATGATAAAGCTAAAAGTTACTATGATAATCAAATTATAAATATGGGTGTAATGTTTAAAAATTTCATATATCCTCAAAGAATTGATGATGACAGTTATAGTAATTTAGAGTCAGTTTTCACAAATGTAATCTTAAAAAATGGTAAGATAGATTTTAATGAAGAATTGGAAACTTTCTCAAATGCATTAAGAAGCTATAAGGTTAAAGATGATTCAAAAATAAAATCAGTAGACCAAGAATTAGAAGAAATGGAGAAAGGCATATGACAATTGCAAGTGTACTTTTAAAAAGTTATGATAAGGCTTTGGAAAGTGGAATTGTAGATGATGTAAAAAACAATTATGATAAGCCCACCTTATTGCCAATTTATCATAGCAATAAGAGATCTACTGGAAAAGATATTTATGAAATTTTGTTAAATAATAAAGGGGAAATTGTTGGGCTTGACTTATTGGAAGAAAATAAATATATAATTTTTCCAACAACTATTGACTCTATAGCTAGAAGTGGTAAAGATGCAAAATCAATGCCATTATGTGATGCTCTATCATATATTTATCCAATGAAATCAAATGAAAAAAAGATAGAGACATATCAAAAAGAACTAAATGAATGGATAAATTTTGAAAATAATCCTAAGATAAAAGAATTTCTAAACATCATTTTAGATACTATAAAAAGTAAGAAATATATAGATTGGATTTGTGAAGATCAGACAGGCTCAAAAGATTATACCTTAGATGATGACTTGAATTTATTTTATAAGGAAGTTAGCAATAAAGGTGTTAAGGATAAGAAAACTAATATAAAAAAAGTTTGGATTACATTTAAGATATATGATTTTGATAATGGCAAGGACTGCTCAGTTAATAATTATAAGGCCTTGCATGAATCATTTATAAATTTTCAAAACTATCTAAATAGTAAACAAGAACAAAAATATTGCAATCTTACAGGAAAAAAATCTTATTGCATCACAAAACATAGAGGGATTGTAGGTAATGCTAAGTTAATTTCGGTATCATATAATGAAATTTTTAAAGGTAGATTTGATGATGGAGAGCAAATAGTATCTATTTCATATGAAGCTAGCTCTAAAATTCACAATATGATTAAGTATCTTATGGAAAATAAAACAACTGCGAGAAGTCTTAGCTTTCAAAAAGGTAAAGCAGCAACTCCTGCAAAACTTTGCGTATGGTTTTCTGATGATATAGAAAATGAAGCGGGTATTGATATTACAGATGTTTCAAGCACTATAGATAAAAAAGAATTTAATGCCTTCGATGATGACATATGGGAGAATGAAAACAGTTATGAAATAGGAGGTGAAGTAACAGAAAAAATTGTTAAAGCAATAAAAGGGCATGGCAAAGTATTTATGCCAACAGAATATGTTTACTTATTGATGGTAGACAAAGTTAATGATGGTCGTGTCGCAATCAAATATTTCAAGGAATTGCCACAGGATATCTTCTTTAAAAATATAATAAAATGGTATGACCAAATGAGCTGGTATTTTTATAACGATAAAGAAAAGATTTTTGAAAGAACCTCTCCTAACATTTCAGCAATAGTTGATAGATTATACGGAGTTGAACAGGGAGAAAAACATTATATAAAGATTGCTGATAGCAAAAATAAGTATAAAGAAAAAATGATGTCAGACTTGATTCCATCAATTATAGAAGGAAAAAAGATCCCCCAAGGATTAGCTAAGCAAGCTTTTTATGATGTCAAAAATAGACAGAGATACTCTTTAAATGCTTGGAGAAGTCTTATGAATACAGCACTAGCTGTGTTAAATAAATATAAACAAGAAAATAAAAATGAAAGGATGGATAGAAATTTGAAACCAAAAGAAGAACAATCACGTTCATATCTCTATGGAAGAATACTTGCAGTTTTAGAAAATCTTGAAAATTATGCTATGAGAGATGTTTACAAAATCACAAATTCGAATCCAAGAATAACAAATGCAGAGAAGTTATGGAATAGATATACAAAAGCTCCAGCTTCCACACTTAATCTTATAAAAAATAAAATAATGCCTTATCAAGAAAGACTTATAAAATCAGGAAAAGTAGGGACTAAAATTAAATATGAAAAGATTATAGAAGAATGCATAAATCAGATATCAGACATTGAAAGTCTAAATAATATTAATAAAAATAAATCATTAGATGAAGATTTTATATTTGGATATTATGCACAAAAGCAAGATCTATATAAGAAAAATGAAAAATTAAAAGAAGCAGAAGAAAATAATAAAGGAGAATAAGATGACAATATTAAATAATAAAATTGATTTTATAGTGACAGTTGAAGTTAAAAATGCAAATCCAAATGGAGATCCACTTAATGGAAATATGCCAAGAGATGATATTGAAGGTTTTGGAGAGATGAGTGATGTATGTATTAAAAGAAAAATAAGAAATAGAATGCAAGATATGGGATATGATATCTACGTAAAAGCAAATGACAGAGCTGATGATGGTTTTCACTCTTTAGAAGAAAGATTTAATAAAAATTTTACTAATTCTCAATCCAATGAAGATGTCGAAAAATTGATAAATGAAAAATTCCTCGATGTTAGAAGCTTCGGACAAGTAATCACTTATGGAAAATATGAAAAATCAAATCGTTCGATAGGAATTAGGGGGCCTGTATCAATAACCTTGGCTAAAAGTTTAAGCCCAATTATTACACAAACTATGCAAATAACAAGAAGCACCAATGGCGCCATTCCTAAAAATTCTAGTTCAAGATCATCAGATACAATGGGTACAAAAAATTTCGTAGAGTATGGAGTATATAAAATTTCTGGTAGTATAAATTGCTATTTTGCTGAAAGAACAGGTTTTAGCAGTGAAGATGCAGAAATAATTAAAGAAGCATTAAGAACATTATTTGTAAATGATTCATCATCTGCTAGACCAGATGGAAG
>JAUNAV010000033.1:0-14426 GCA_030527425.1 Tissierellia bacterium | reverse complement strand
AAGCATTAAGAACATTATTTGTAAATGATTCATCATCTGCTAGACCAGATGGAAGTATGCAAGTAAAAGATATATTCTGGTTTAAACATTCTTCTAAAATCGGCGATGTATCATCTGCTAAAGTATTTGAATTATTAAAATATGAAAAAATAGATGCCGTAGAGTCATCAACTACTTATGAAGACTACAATATTCATCTTGACGAAGAAAGACTTGATGAATTTAAACAAAAAGGACTTGAAGTTGAAATAATTGAAGGAATGTAATGATTAATAATGAAGAAGATTATCTCTATTTATCAGCGATTAGGCACTTTTCTTTCTGTAAAAAGAGTTGGTCAATTAATTATTTAGATTTCTATTGGCATGATAATTTATACACAATGGAAGGAAATATTGACCATCAAAAAGCAGATAATCCTTTTATAAAAGAAAAAAGAAAAGACAAATTTATATCTAGGGCTATGCCTGTGACTTCACATAAATTAAAACTTGCAGGCAAGCTAGATATAGTAGAATTCTACAAAGATAGTAAGGGCGTTAAAATAAATGGCAAAAAAGGAAATTGGATGCCTTATATAATAGAGTATAAAAGGGACAAAGCAGATCTATTTTCAAATAAAATACAGCTCTGTGCAGAAGTTATAGCGCTTGAAGAAACTCTAAATATAGAGATAACAACATCATGTTTATACTCTTATAAAAAGAAGAGAAGGCAAGAAATTACAATAGATTATAAACTACGTGAATATACAATAAATATTGCAAAGGATATGAATGAAAGTTTTGACAAAAAAATTTATCATAAGGCGAAAAAGTCGAATAAATGTAAATCATGTTCACTTATAGATTATTGTATGCCTAAGATCTCACAGAGAAATAAAAATGTTAAAAAATATTTGGAGTCTTATTTAAAATGATGAAATTAAAAAACACTTTGTATCTGCTAGATGAAAACTTCTACATACATGCAATGAATAATAATATAGTGATCAAAAAATTTGGAAAAATTATTAACAGAATTCCAATTCATATCATTGATTCGATACTTTGTTTTAATTATATGGGTGTAACGCCAGATGTATTTAAGCTTTGCAATATAAATAATGTAACTTTAACCTTTTTAAGCCCTAGTGGAAGTTTTATGGGCCATCTTGTTGGAGAAAGTCATGGGAATGTGTATCTGAGAAGAGAGCAATATAGAATAGCTGATGATAAGCCACGAGCAATTAAATATGCCAGAAATATGATATTTGGAAAAATCTGTAATCAAAAATATGTATTGGATTCTTTCCTTTCAAAAAATAGAAAATTCTGTGATCTAAAATTTGAGAAGGCTATTGAAAAATTAACTGAATCGTTGAAATTAGTACTAGAACTAGAAGACTTTGAAAGTCTAAGAGGCGTTGAAGGAGATGCAGCTAGGGCGTATTTTTCAGTGTTTGATCATATGATATTAAAAGATAAAGAAAATTTCTGTTTTAACGGAAGAAACAAAAGACCTCCCAAAGATAGAGTCAATGCACTTTTATCATATGGTTATGCACTTTTAAATACTAGCGTAAAAAGTGCATTAGAAAGTATAGGATTAGATAGCTACGTTGGTTTTTTTCATACTGATAGACCAGGAAGAGCTAGTCTTGCTTTAGATATGATGGAAGAATTTAGGCCGATTCTAGTTGATCGTTTTATTTTAAATTTGATTAATCTAGAACAAATCAAAAAGAAAGATTTGGTAATAAAAGAAAGTGGAGCTGTCTTATTAAATGATGATGCAAAAAGAAATTTTTTAAAATTATGGAATGAAAGAAAGCATAACGAAATCTTTCATCCATTTGCTGAGGAAAATACAAAAATTGGTTTACTACCTTTCATTCAAGCTCAGCAATTAAGCAGAACTATTAGAAATGAAATAGATCTTTATCCACCATTTATTTTAAAAGTAGGAGGTTAAATGCTAGTACTTATAACATATGATGTCAATACTATAGATAAAAATGGTAAAAAAAGATTAAATCATGTTGCAAAAATATGTGTGCGTTATGGACAAAGAGTACAAAATAGCGTATTTGAATGTTCATTAGATCCATCACAATATGTTGAAATAAAAGAAAGACTAAAAAATATAATAGATTTAGAAAAAGATAATCTACGATTTTATAATCTAGGTAAGAATTGGCAAAATAGAGTTGAAACCTTAGGGAAAGATGATAGCTATGATCCTGATAAAGGAAGCTTAATATTCTAGAAACCTCCAGTGAACATTTTTTTAGCTAAAAAACAGCCTTATTTTAAGAAATAATTCTTAATATTTTAATAAATGAGAAATAAAAAACAGAAATTAGTCGAAAAGATTTAAATTTATGATTAAATTTATAAATTTAGTAAAAATTAGCAGTCGCGCCTTCACGGGCGCGTGGATTGAAATTTTTTTGCCACAGCCATAATATCATTATCTTTTAAGTCGCGCCTTCACGGGCGCGTGGATTGAAATTTTAGTTTTTTGGACATTATTAAGACCGCAGGCTAGTCGCGCCTTCACGGGCGCGTGGATTGAAATCCTTAGCTTCCGTTAACCCAGTTAACAATTACGTATTGTCGCGCCTTCACGGGCGCGTGGATTGAAATTTTAGCCAATCCAGCAGACCAGTGGATCAAATTTTAAGTCGCGCCTTCACGGGCGCGTGGATTGAAATATATCATTTAAACAGTTATTTGCTATAGCATAAATGTCGCGCCTTCACGGGCGCGTGGATTGAAATTTTGGATCAAAAATATCTAAAAAGAGATGAATATGTCGCGCCTTCACGGGCGCGTGGATTGAAATATCGGTATATTCGATTTCAAATTCTTCAGATTCTAGGTCGCGCCTTCACGGGCGCGTGGATTGAAATATAGCTGCCCATAAAAATAATATCGCCAGTAGATTTAATGGTCGCGCCTTCACGGGCGCGTGGATTGAAATATCGTATACCACAAGTCCACCAAAGCCCGATCCATTGTCGCGCCTTCACGGGCGCGTGGATTGAAATCCTTAGCTTCCGTTAACCCAGTTAACAATTACGTATTGTCGCGCCTTCACGGGCGCGTGGATTGAAATTATTTCTGATTTTAATCATCATTTTTCTTCCGCAGTCGCGCCTTCACGGGCGCGTGGATTGAAATTCAGCGATTGAGGCTCGTGTTGTCGCATGGCTTGCAGGGTCGCGCCTTCACGGGCGCGTGGATTGAAATCAAGCTGTTGAAATAGCTGTTTTAATGCTACTAGCCGTCGCGCCTTCACGGGCGCGTGGATTGAAATGCCCCTTTTAATACCTAACTTAATTATATAATAGCCGCGCCTTCGCGGGCACGTGGATTGAAATGGGATTACTTGTAATATTTAAGTTGGCATTTATGGTCGCACCTTTCAGGTGTGCATAGATTGAATTAAAATTATTGTACAAAAAGGAATTACAAAAAGGATGTAGACTTTTACAGTATCATAGATTGAAATTTAAAAGCTAGAATTTAAATTGTTACAACAAAAAAGCGATCATCTCAAAAAGATAATCGCCACAAATAAAACTCAAGGGATCGCACCCCTTGACCCTAATAGGATATAATTATTATACTATTAAACTACTTAAAAATCAAGAAAGAACATAAACATTAGCACTCTAGGTTGGTTCATAGATTATAATACGAAAATTATATCTATAAATTAATGAAAAAAAGATATTGTATTTAAAAGTTGCATTAACTGAAATTGATATTTTAAGTGACGGTTTAGTTGATACATCACTAGACTCTTATGCTTAATTGGATGATATTATTTATTAATTTTTAAAAATCTATATTAAAAGGTGGTTAAAATGGATATTTTTGATATAATCTTATTAGTTGGTTGGACTATTGTACTAATACTCTCATTATATGTTATCTATCATGCAATTAAAATTTTATTAGATGACAAATAAAAAAATAAATTACAGCATAAATTATATTAAATGCATTTTGTGTATTTATAAAGTTAAAAATTCTAAAAATGATCATAATAATAGTTATATTTGATAAAATGTTAATATCATAATAGTTTACGTGGAAATTGTAATCTTACAAACATTTGTCTTATTTGAAAACTAATATTGAATATGTTATTATAAAATTATCCTGTTTAGCAGGAGAGAACATTTTTATGTTCGTTGGTCATTCTTTTATATTTTTTACGAGAGAGTTTTAATCAAATTGCTATCAAATACTAACCAACTCTCTCGTAAAAATACCTTTAATAGAGTAAAAAGAACATGACTCTATACTTATATTATAGTTCATGAACTATTTTTTTCAAGAGGTGATTATATGAAAAACAAACTAGTCTGTATTTCTTTATTAGCATTACTAACTTTTAGTGCATGCTCAAAGGAAAATACAACAGAAAATTCAAGCAATCCTGAACCAATTAGTACTAAATCTGAAATTAGCGTTGAGAATCAGAAAGAGTCTAAAGTAACAGAGGATGAGCCTATAGTAATTGACAAAGAAAACAAGACGATTTCTTTATATGCTAAATTAAATAAGAGGTTTTTAAAGGATCCTTCCAGACATTTAGTTATATCTGATTCAGGAAAACTCTCTGACAAAGCTATTTTTACTTCTATTGCTACTCCTGAGGAATTTTATAATGCTTTAAAAGAAATCGGAGCAAAACCAGGGGATAATATGACAGAAGAAAATGCAGAGACAACAACTGTAGAAGGTGATAAACTAGAGATGTATGTTAAGGTAAATGGTAAGGAAATTAACATTGAAGATGCACTCGAAAAATCAACTGATAAGCCTATAGACTTGCGCTTTGGTGGAAATTTAGACTATTCTAAACAATATAATACTGGTTGCATGGTTTGTCTAGATTCTTGCTATGTAGGTATTGTCTCTAATGCATCTTATACCTTAGGAGCTATAGAAGATAGAAAAGAAGTTTCATTTAAAGCAAATAATGAGCAGCTATCTGATGTAGAGGGGCCTGTAGAATTAGATTTCCAATTAAAATAAATTCTAAAAATATAACTTGAAATTTATTTTTATTTTTGCTACACTTATTGAGTACCGGAAAATTTTCTCTCTAATGAAGTCGCCGGTCGAGATACCCTAATGGTATCAAAAACGCCTTATTTATATAGGGCGTTTTTTTTTTTATTTTATCTTTTATAAAATTTATGCTACAATTTAGAAAACAATTGCATTTGATTAGGAGGTAAATATGAAAAAAATAACTTTATTTTGTGCTGGGGGAATGAGCACAAGCATGTTAGTAAAGAAAATGCAACAATATTGTGAAAAGGAAGGCTATGAATATGAAATTTCAGCAAAGGCCAGTACCCTTTTAAAAGATGAAGGTAAAAAGGCAGATGTCATTTTATTGGGGCCACAAGTTAGATTTATGAAGGATGAAGCAAGCAAATTAAATGTCCCTTTTGGAATTATTGACACAAGAGCATATGGAATGATGGATGCAAAAACTGTAGTCAATCAAGCTAGAAAACTTTTGGGAGAAATTTAATGGAAAAAATTGAAAATATAGCAGTCAAATTAGGTTCCAATAGGTACCTAAAAAGTTTGAGAGATGGCATAGTTTTATCTATGCCACTTGTAATAATTGGGTCTTTATTTTTAATAATAGCATCATTTCCTATTCAATCTTGGTTAGATTTCTTAGAAAAGACTGATGCAGCAAAATGGTTTACCAAAATAACCAATGGATCTTTTGGTATAATCGGACTAGTTTCATCATTTGGAATTGCTAGATCACTTACAAATTCATATGATGAAGATGGAGTAGCCAGTGGAATTTTATCATTATCAGCATATTTGATTATGACTCCATTGTTTGCAGATGAAACAACAGGTTATTCACTCGATTACTTAGGTAGTAGAGGATTATTTGCAGCAATTGTAATATCAATGATTTCTGCAAAAATATATCATTTTTTTGTTTCAAGAAATATTGTAATTAAAATGCCAGATGGAGTTCCACCGGCTGTTTCTGAGTCTTTTTCAAGTCTTATTCCAGGAGCAGTTATTTTGTCTTTAGCTGGTCTGTCATACTTTTTATTCGACCTTTTTGGTTTAGAAAATATTCATGACTTTTTATCAATTGTGCTTGGAAAGCCATTAGGCATTTTAGGAGGAAGCATATTTGGAACTGTAATAGCAACTTTATTAAATTCTCTATTTTGGATTATAGGAATTCATCCTGGAGCAACTGTCAATGCTGTTATGAATCCTATTTGGCTTGTTGCATCGGATGCTAATAGATTAGCTTATGAAGCTGGTAAAGAATTACCAAATATCGTAACACAATCTTTTATGGATAATTTCGTATGGATGGGTGGAGGTGGTTCTACTATAGGACTTGTCATTTGTATGCTTCTTTTTTCAAAAAGTAAACAATCAAAGACACTTACTCCATTAGCAGGAACGCCAGGAATTTTTAATATTAATGAACCATTAACTTTTGGTTTTCCAATAGTTTTTAATTTTAAAATGGCAATTCCATTTATCCTTTCGCCAGCCGTAATTGCAATTATATCTTATCTTGCAATGGATTTAGGTTTTGTGCATAAAACTGTTGGCGCTATTATTCCATGGACTATGCCACCAATTATAAGTGGTTATCTTGCCACTGGAGGAAGAATTAGCGGAGCGATTTTACAGATAATATGTATTATAGTGAGCGTATTTATATATTATCCATTTTTCAAAATGGCAGATAATGAATCTATAAAACAAGAAAAGGAGTTAGAAAATGGTAAAGAGATTAATTAGTGCATATGCATCAGAAATTTTACAGATGAATAAAAATGAGCTTTTTGAATCCATTAAAGCATCTGAAGGCAGAGTTATTTTAGCAGAGAATGTATGTACAAGATTTCCAGTTGGCTTTGATATTTCAAATGCAGAAGTCTCCAGAGCTTTTGGCGCAGATTTAATACTATTAAATGCTTTTGATGTATTTAATCCACATATTGAAGCGATTAATTCAGAAAATCCCATAAAAAAATTAAAAGAATTGATTGCAAGACCAGTAGGCATTAATTTAGAACCAGTTGATGAGAATGTCAAAATGCTTGAAAATAGACTAGAAATTCCTGAAGGAAGAAAAGCAACAGAGAAAACTTTTAAAAAGGCTAACCAATTAGGTCTAGATTTTATTTGTCTTACAGGAAATCCAGGAACTGGTGTAACAAATAAAGAGATTTCAAAAGCCATTAAACTTGCTTCAAGTATTTTTAACGGATTGATAATTGCAGGTAAAATGCATAAATCAGGGGTTGATGAAGAGATAATAGATCTAGATGCTATTAATGAATTTATTGAAAATGGAGCAGATATTATTTTACTTCCTGCTTGTGGTACAGTTGTAGGCGTTGATATTGATGAAGTAAAAGAAGCATGTAAATTGATTAGAAAAAAAGGAAAACTTTCAATGTCAGCGATAGGAACAAGCCAAGAAGGTTCACAACCTGAAGTAATAAGGGAAATTGCACTTTTAAATAAAAGAGCAGGAGTAGATATCCACCATATTGGGGATGCTGGTTATTCTGGTGTAGCTCCATATTTAAATATATTAGAACTTAGCAGAACAATCAGAGGCGACAGACATACTATAAGAACAATAGCAGCATCGGTGAATAGATAATGAGATTTGGAATATCAATATATCCTGAAGTTACAAAAGATATTAAAAGAGAAAAAGAATATTTAAAGCTTGCAATTGAAAATGGGGCCTATAGATTATTTATTAATCTATTAGATGCAAAAGATGAAATCTCACGTGATATTTTAGAAGTAATAAAATATGCTAAACACTTAGGATTTATGACAATAGCTGATGTAAACCCTGAAGTTTTGAAAAAATTAAATATCAAACCAAACGAACTTTATAAATTAAAGAATTTAGGTCTAAGTGGCATAAGACTTGATAATATCTACAATGGCATTATCGAAAGAGAGATGACCTATAATGAAGATTTTAAAATCGAATTAAATATGTCGGCACGAAGTGAATATCTAGATTTCATATTAATGAATAGACCTAATATGAAAAATCTTATAGCATGTCATAATTTTTACCCTAGACCATATACAGGACTTTCAAAAGAACATTTTTTGAAGATGAGTAAAAAATATAAGAAATTTGGAATTCACACAGCGGCTTTTGTAAGTATAGATGGAGGTTTTGGACCTTGGCCGATAAAAAAGAATTTACCTACATTAGAAGAACATAGATTTAAGAGCTTGAGGTCTCAAATTAAAGAACTAAAAGCTACTTCTTTAATTGATGATGTTATTATTTCTAATTGCTACGCAACAAAAAAAGATTTTGATATTATAAATGAAGTCTTAAATGAAGAAAATATGACCTTTGATCTAAAATTGCTTACAAAAATTAATAATTATGAAAAAGAGATTTTATTTAATAGAGTTCATAATTATAGAGCTGATGTAAGCGAATATCAAATTCGATCAACTTTATTTAGAAATGACTTTGACAAATCTGTTTTTAAAAGTAAAAATAATATTGATATCGCATGTGGACATGTGACAATTGATTCTTGTGATTATCCTCATTACAGTGGAGAATTACAAATTGCTTTAAAAGAAATGAAAAATTCTGGAAATGTTAATGTACTTGCAAAAATCATTGATGAAGATCTTTGTCTTTTGGAGTATATAAAACCTATGATGAATTTTGAATTTAAATTAGAAAGAGAGAATATATGAAACATTTAATTAATGTAGAAGAATTTGAAAAATTAAAGGAAAATTCGGTTATTTTTGATTGTAGATTTGCCTTAGGTGATAATTCATATGCAAAAACAGCATATGAAAAAGAGCATATTCCAAATGCTTATTTTATAGATTTAAATAAGGATTTATGTAAAGAAGTCGGTAAACATGGTGGATTTCATCCTTTAAAAGATGATAAAGATATCAAAGAATTACTTGAAAGCTATGGAGTAGATGATAATAAAAATATCATTATTTATGATGAAGGAGACATCAATGGCGCTAGCAGAATGTTATTTCAAGTTCTAAGACTGGGACTTAAAAATGTATATGTACTAGATGGAGGGCTTAATGAGTATAAAAAAGAACATTTCGTAACTTCAGAAATCCCAAAAAAGCCCCAAAATAGAGGAAATATAAAGATTAATCTTAAAGACAATTGTGTAGATATTAATGAGGTAAAAGAACTAAAAGATAAAGATTCAGTTGTTT
Organism: Tissierellia bacterium; assembly: GCA_030527425.1. Taxonomy (GTDB): domain Bacteria; phylum Bacillota; class Clostridia; order Tissierellales; family Peptoniphilaceae; genus JAUNAV01. Next base: position 5,163 of record JAUNAV010000033.1, on the reverse strand, counting down.
TAATAGATTCAAGATCTTATCAAAGATATAAGGGCAATGAAGAACCTGTCTATGAAAAAAGTGGTCATATACCTTCTGCAATTAATATGGATGCCAAAGAAGTTTTAAAAAATGGAAAATTTAAAGATCCAAATGAATTAAAAAATCATTTTAAAGATATTTTAGATAAAAAAGTCATTTTATCATGTGGCTCAGGAGTAAGCGCATGTGTTAATTCCTTAGCTCTTATGCAAATTGGAAAAGAACATAAATTATACCCTGGTTCATTTTCTGATTGGATATCATATGAAGAAAATGAAGTAGAAAAATAAAAATTAGCCGCCTAGTAAAATAAGGTGGCTAATTATTTTTTGTGCATTCTAGTACATAATCATAGATCTCATTTTTTGATATTCCAGTTTGTTTCTTTAATTTTTTCACAATATCTTTTGTTGAAGTTCCATTATTATAAAGGTCAATAATATCATCTTTAAAATCTTCGACAGTTTTTTCTTTTTTTTCAACGCCATTTAATAATAAGACAAATTCTCCTTTTAATGTTAGTTGATCTATATCAATATCATCTAAATGGAAAATTTTAATTTCTTCATATAATTTTGTCAATTCCCTTGCAATACATAATTTTCTTTCGGGAAAAAATTTCTTAAACTCTTCTAATGTTTTCTTCAATTGATGAGGTGTTTCAAGCAATATTGAAGTTTTTTCTTCTTCCTCTAAATAATCATATAAAATTTTTCTTTCTTTTGTTTTTTTTGGTACAAATCCATAATATGAGAATTTATTATTATCAAATCCACTAGATATTAATGCTGTTAGTATGGAGCTTGCTCCTGGTAAAACAGTGTATTTTACATCTTCTTTCTGACATTTTTTAATTAATATATGACCAGGATCTGAAATACCAGGCATACCTTGATCTGTTATAATAGCAAATGTAATTCCTGATTTTGCCTTTTTTATTATATTCTCGCTTTGTTTTGATTCATTAAATTTATGATATGAAATCAACTTTTTATTGATATTGTAATAATTTAGTAGCTTAGAACTTTCTCTTGTATCTTCACAAGCTATAATATCAACGTTTTTTAAGACTTTTAATGCTCTTAAAGTAATATCATCTAAATTTCCAATTGGTGTTGCAACAAAATAAATACTATAATCCATATATCTCCTTTATCTGACTTGTATAATCTCCATTTTCATAAATAATTATTGGGTCTTCTATTAAAAGACCATCTTTCGCATTTTTTATAAATTCAATAAGTACAAGCTTTGGTTTTTCTCTATCTTTTGAGTGAATGAATTTTAATCTTTTAGGTTTCATTATTTTACACTTTGTAAATATATCATATAATCTTTCAGGCTTATGAATCATATATAGTTTAGCTCTATCTTTCAATTTTGCCTTGGCAAAGTTAAAAATATCATCTAGATCTAAAAATATCTCTTTTCTTGATATATTAAATTCTTCACTTTTATTTTTGATATTTTCATCCTTTTTATAATATGGAGGATTGGCTATTATATAATCAATTGAATTTTCAGCAAAAATGTCTTTTACAGAATTTATGTCTTCATTTATAATATTTATATTATCAATATTGTTATTAATAATATTATTTTTAAGTAACTTTGCCTTATTTTTTTGAATTTCTACTGCATGAACTTTTTTTAGATCATATAATTCATTGCATAGAAGAGACAAAACGCCGCTTCCTGCACCTATATCTATTAATATCGAGTTTTTCTTCATTTTAGAAAAGTTAGATAATAGTATAGAGTCTATACCAAAGCTATAGCTATTATCGACATGTATCATCTTAATATTTGTAAGTGGTAAATAATCATATTTCATTCTTTTACTTTACCTTTTAAATAAAAAAACAAAACCCCAAAAGGGATTTTGTTTAAATTAATATACAATTACTTAATCGACAATTACCGATTTTACTTCGAAATATTCATCTAGTCCATAAGATCCGCCTTCACGGCCAATTCCTGACTGTTTATATCCACCAAAAGGTAGATTTATATCGCCTGAAGGATTATTTACAGAAACTTCTCCGGCTTTAATTTTTTCTGCTATTTCTATTGCTTTCTCTTTTTCACCAAATACTGCAGAACTTAGGCCATAATCAACAGCGTTTGCAATTTCAATAAGTTCATCATAGTCTTTAGCAGTTTCTATTACTAAAACAGGTCCGAAAATTTCATCTTTATGAATAGACATCTCAGTGGTGACATTATCAAAAACAACAGGTTTTACATAATATCCCCTGCCATTTTTTTCTATTTTTTCTCCCTTTAGCAATTTTGCACCCTCATCAATTCCTTTTTGTACATATTTTTGTACCTTTTCAAATTGTTTTTTGCTTGATAGTGGGCCCACATTGACATCAGGATCTTTAGGATCGCCTACGATGTAATTATCATATTGTTTTAAGACTTCATTTACTACTTTTTCTTTTTCTGATTCTAAAACAACAATTCTAGAAAGCGCAGAACATGTTTGTCCAGTATTTAAGAAAATAGTATTTAATACTTGTTTTACGCCTTTTTCAACATCCGCACCTTCAATAAATACAGCAGGAGATTTTCCACCAAGCTCTAAAGTAATATTTTTTACAGTCTCAAGTCCTGCTTTTCCTACTTCTATACCACCTTTAGTAGATCCAGTAAATGAAACCATATCTACATCTTCATGCGAGCTCATAACATTTCCTACCTCGCTTCCTGCTCCAGTTACGAGATTTAACACTCCTTTTGGCAATCCAATCTCATCAAATCCCTTAACTAATAAATAAGCTGTTAGAGGAGTTTGTTTACTTGGTTTTAGAACAATTGTATTTCCTGCAATTATTGCTGGTATCACTTTTTGTATAATCTGACCAAGTGGATAATTCCAAGGGGTTATACATGCAATAACTCCTATAGGTTCACGCCTTACATATCCACCATCCATTTTATCTATTAATTTAAAATCTTTCGCTTGCTTTATAAAATTTTCAGTTCTTTTTGGCATGCGATCAAATTGACTTTTCTCACAAAAATCATGGGGCACACCAAGTTCCTCAGTCATAGTCTTTAAAAATTCTTCTTTATGATTTTTCATCCAATCATTAAATTTTTCTACATATTCAATTCTTTTATTTATATCGACTTTAGACCAAGATTTAAAAGCTTCTTTTGCAGCTTTAACTGCTAAATTTACATCTTCTTCATTTGATCTAGGAACTTTTGCAATAATTTCTTCATTAGCTGGATTTTCTACTTCAATCCATTTTTCCGATTTACTGTCTACATATTCTCCATTTATATAAAGTTTATTTGTATTCATTAAATCACCTCATTTATTATATACCCTATTATATAAATAGTTAACAATTGAGATTATAGACTAAAATAAAATTTTTTAATATAATAGTTTCAAAAGAATTGGAGGTAATATGAAATATTTTGGAACAGATGGATTTAGAGGTGAAGCCAATAAATCATTAAATGTTTATCATGCTTTTAAGATTGGACGTTTTATCGGACAATATTTTAATAAAAAAAATAATGGAAATGGAAAAATTGTAATAGGTAAGGATACAAGAAGATCATCATATATGTTTGAAGATGCTATTTCAGCTGGAGTTACATCATCTGGATCAGATTGTTATCTTCTTCATGTAACAACAACGCCATCCGTATCATATGTAGTAAGAAGTGAGGATTTTGATTGTGGTGTTATGATAACTGCCAGTCATAATCCATTTTATGATAATGGAATTAAACTTATCGACTCGGAAGGCGAAAAAATGAAAGATGACTTTCTTCTTAAATTAGAAGAATATATTGACTCAGACTTTGAAGATATTGAATTAGCAACTGGAGAAGATATAGGCAGAACTGTAGATTTTACACATGGAAGAAATAGATATATTGCTTTTTTAATTCAAACAGTAACTAAATCATTTAAACACGTAAGAGTTGGTTTAGATTGTGCAAATGGAGCTTCTTCAGCAATTGCTAAATCAGTATATGATGCATTGGGTGCTGATACATTTGTAATTAATGACAAACCTAATGGATATAATATAAATGTTGATTGTGGATCTACCCATATTGAAAAATTACAACAATTTGTTAGAGAAAATAATTTAGATTGTGGATTTGCATTTGATGGAGATGCGGATAGATGCATCGGCGTTGACAATGAAGGAAATGTAATGGACGGAGACCATATCCTATATGTATGCGCCAATTACCTTAAAGAAGAAGGGAAATTAGAAAATAATTCCATAGTAACCACAGTAATGAGCAATATTGGATTATATAAAGCTTTAGATCGTGTTGGAATTTCGTATAGAAAAACACCGGTAGGAGATAAAAACGTCCAAAAAGAGATGGTTAAAACAGGTGATGTCATAGGTGGGGAACAGTCGGGTCATATAATTTTTTCAAAATATGCCAATACAGGAGATGGTATTTTAACTTCTTTAAGAATGATGGAAGTTATGATTGACAACAAGACAGATTTCTCAACTCTCACAAGAGATCTTAAAATATATCCTCAAACTTTGAAGAATTTAAAAGTATCAGATAAACAAAAGGTCTTAAATAATGAACAAGTAATCAAAAAAATAAAAGAAGTTGAAGATCAGTTGAAAGATACAGGTAGAGTTCTTGTTAGAAAAAGTGGAACTGAACCTCTAATTCGTGTAATGATAGAGGCAAAGAGTAAAGAGCTTTGTGATCAATTTGCAGACGAAATAATAGAAACTATTGAAAATACAGGACTAGTAATAGAATAATGAGAGATTATAAAACTCAAAGAATTATTGATATCAAAGAAAGAGTCCTAGTTGCACATAAAAAAGTCTATGCCAAAGAGAGCTATATAGCATTTGATACATCTAGTTTAGATGGTTATCCTCCTAAAGTTTATTATGATAGGGAAGATAATTTCATAGGTAAAATGTATGATGAGGGCATTTTTGAATTAGAAGACATTTCAGATGTAATTGATTCCATGATGGATGATGTATTTATAAATTGGAATTACGATGACTTAAAGGAATTTCTTGTTAAAAAAAGAACAGAGTTTTATAAAAAATTAGAAAAATAGGTGATGTTGCAGAATAGGTAAATCTATTCTGCTCATCACCTTTTCTCTTGTAT
>JAUNAV010000088.1 GCA_030527425.1 Tissierellia bacterium | reverse complement strand
AAAATATGTAGTCCTTTAAATTTATATGAAATTAAAGAAAATGAACATGTGCTTGAATTTAATGTCGAAGAGAGCCTTGTTGAGATCTTAAATACCTATGAAGATGAAAGATCTGATTTATACATTGCTGCAACAGATAATATGGCATATGGAATAATTGAGGGTTTAAGAAGACTTAAAAAAAATGTAGGAAAAGATGTATATGTGGCAGGTTTTGGAGGATATGAATTAAATTTCATAATGAGTCCAAAGCTTACGACTGTAACTTTTGATTATGAAAAAATCGGAAAAATTGCATCAAATATAGTAATTGACTTACTTAATGGCAAAAAAAGAGAGCATTTAAAAGTACTAGATTTAAAGCTTAATATTAATGAATCTTTTAAGTAATACTTTATTTCGTTTATTTTTATTTGTTTTTATGCATAAAAGCATTGACTTATAATCTTTCTCAAATATAATGATTATGAAAACCATTACTAGTTAAACACAGAAAGGATATATTATGAAAAAACTAGTGAGAACAACTTCATTTATATTAGCAATGTCAATGTTATTTCCTACATTAAATTCATTTGCTAAGAGCGAGAAAAATGTAGAAGACATTAATGAGGCAAAATCAGTTCTAACACAAAGTCAAGGTTGGAAGAAAATTGAAGAGGGAGAAAGAGATGTTAGCTGGGGAGAACAAACTACGAGAAAAGCAATTGCTGCTGGCATAGCGGCTGGAGTTGGAGGACTATTATCAGCTCCCGTTGTCATAATAGCAATTGGCGCATCGGTAATTGATAGTTTTGTTGGGCATGTCTATAGTGGTACAGTCAGCTATGAAGTTTTTGAGCTTGAAGGAAGTAGTAAAACAAAATTATCTAAATTGGACCTTCCATGCAGACAACGGGGATACTTATGGACCATATAGAGTACATTGGAGCAATTGATAAAAATTCTATTGAAAAAGAAAAATAGAGGTAAGTATCATCTAAAAAGCTATATTTTACAAAAAAGCCTATAAGCAATGATGATATAATTTTCTTGTAGCATTTATGATTGGCTACTTTTTAAAATAAAAAAATACTAGGAGTTGATTATGAATACCAAAGAAAAAGCTATTTATTATAGAAGAAGTTCAAGGATTGTCATAGCTTTATTTATAGTCTTTGTAGCCTTTTTCATTATAGCTGATAAATTAAATTTTAGCCTCGATGTAATGAGAAAAATTTTTAGTGCAGGTTTGCTTTTTTGGGTTATTCTTTATGTTTCACTAATTAGCAAAGCAAAAAAATATGAAAAACTATTCTGGGAAAAAAAGAACAATTAATAATAAAGATAGATATTTAAAAGGAGTAGCATCGACTACTCCTTTATTTTTATTCATTTGCAATATTTTTAACTATTGTTAAGAGCAATTCGCTGCCCTTTTCAAGAGATGATGTCGGGATAAATTCTGTTCTTGAGTGGAAATTATATCCTCCTGCAAAAATATTTGGACAAGGAAGTCCCATAAATGAGAGTCTTGCACCATCTGTTCCACCTCTTATAGGTTGAACTTTAGGAATTATTCCTATCTCTTTCATCGAATCTTTTACAAGGTCCACAATTTCCATATGATCTTCGATCTTCTCTCTCATATTGTAGTATCCATCTTTGATTTCAAGCTCTATTATATTTCCATATCTCTTATTTAGATATTCGACTATATTTCTTAAGGTCTTCTTTTTATTTTCAAATCCCTCTTTAAAGAAGTCTCTAATAATCATCTCAATTGTTGTATTCTCAACATCTCCACTTATTGCCCCTATGTGGAAAAATCCCTCATAACCTTCAGTGTGTTCAGGTCTTTTTGTTGGATCAAGCATTGAAATTAGCTCATTTGCGACAATTATTGAGTTTATCATAACATTTTTTGCACTACCTGGATGAACATTTTTACCATTTATGTTTATAT
>JAUNAV010000032.1:11688-18717 GCA_030527425.1 Tissierellia bacterium | reverse complement strand
ATAAATATACAATATACTTAATTAAAATATAAAAATTCTCTTGCAAAATTTCTTCATAATTGGTATTATCTTAATATAATAAATTATGGAAAGAGGTATTTATGAAAGCAAAATTCCGACAGACACTTTCGTTTCTATTGGCATTTACTTTAAGTTTTACACCTTTAGCGAATGTATTTGCTAAAGATGATATTAATTTGGATAAATCCGAATTAAATGATTTAAGAAAAAGCCAAATTGAAACAATAGAAGAGGTCAAAAAAGATGATGATGCCGATGTCAGAGTTGTAGTTGAACTAGAAGGAAAATCTGTCTTAGAAGAAGCCAATGATATGGGTGTTGAGATAGATGATTTAGATGAAAATTCTATTTCAAAGATGGAAGATGATATCCTTGATCAACAGCAAGAAGTAAAAGATCAATTTGAAGAAGAAAATATTAAAACTGCTTCGAAAATTGATGATGAAGTGGAAGCAGATGGTGTATATACCAAAGCTTTTAATGGTTTTGCTACATATGTAAAGGCAAAAGATATAGAAAAGATTGAAAAAATTGATCAGGTAAAAACTGTTCATCCTGTTAATGAATACAATAGACCTGATGTCACAATTAATATGGACACCTCAAATGATATGGTAATGAGCAAACAGGCATGGGATTTATCATATAAAGGTGAAGGAATGGTAGTTTCTATAATTGATTCTGGAATCGATCCTAGTCATAAAGATTTCAATATAGATGAAGGTGTTGAGGTTTCTTTAACAGAAGAAAAAGTTAATGAAATAAAACAAGAGAAAAATCTACCAGGTTCATATTACACTCAAAAGGTTCCTTATGCTTATAATTATTATGATCTTTCAGATAATATAAAAGATATTGGAGAAAGTCAACATGGACAACATGTTGCAGGAACTGTTGCAGCAAATGGTGAAATCAAAGGTGTAGCTCCAAATGCACAACTTTTAGGTATGAAAGTATTTTCTGATGATTATTTATATGCAACTACATTCTCAGATATTTACATGCAAGCGATTGAAGATTCTATATCTTTAGGTGCAGATGTTATTAATATGAGTCTAGGTTCTGTTGCAGGAACTTATGTAGAAAGTACTTTAGAAGATGTTGCATTAAAAAATGCTACAGAAAATGGAATAGTATGTGCTATTGCTGCGGGAAATGAACATACAATTATTGATGGATTAACTAATTTTTCAGATATTTTTACGGGAGAATATCCATATCCTTATGCAAAAAATCCTGATATAGGAACTTTAGGATCACCTTCAGTTTATCCTTGGTCTTTATCAGTTGCATCAATTGATAATACTCATGTAAAAAGTCATAAAATAGTTTATACAATTGACGGTGAAGAATATGAAGCTGCTACAAATCCTGCAAGTGGAGCTCCACATGCATGGGAAGTATTCCCAGAAGGAGTTACAGCAGATCAAATAGTAGATGTAAAAGCTAGTGAAGATGGTGTACCAGGAGATCTAGAATCCTTTGAAAACACAGATGTAGAAGGAAAAGTATGCATGGTTGAACGTGGTAATACTTTTGTAGATACTATGACTAATGCAATGAATCACGGTGCAGCAGCTGTTATTATCTATAATAATGAAAGAGAAGATTCTGAAAGCTTAATAAATATGGCTGGTGGAGATATTGCTGAGATTCCATTTATGATGATTGGAAGAAAAGCAGGTCTTGATATAGTAAATAACTTGGATAAAGATTTGAAGCTTGAATTTCCTGAAGATATGATAACACAAGAAAATCCTACAGGAAATCAAGTAAGTTCATTCTCATCTTGGGGAACTACACCAGAGCTTCAGATTAAACCTGAAATTTCTGCACCAGGTGGAATGATTTATTCTACACAAAATGACAATAAATACACAACAATGAGTGGAACTTCCATGGCTACTCCTCATGTTGCAGGTGGTGCTGCTTTAATCAATGAAAGATTAAAAAGAGAGGATTCTCCATTTGGAAAACTAACACCTGATGAAAGATCTCATTTAGCTAAAATACTTTTAATGAATACTTCTGATGTCTTAAAAGATTCAGATGGATTGAGTTATTTAGTTAGACAACAAGGCTCAGGAATGATGAATCTTGAGAAAGCATTACAAACTGAAGTTTATATAGTTGAAAAGGAAAGTGGCGAAGCCAAGGCGGAATTACTTGATTTTGATGATACAACTATAGAAATGACATTTAGTCTTATAAATGTATCTGATAGCGACAAAACTTTCTCGATTGATTGCGATCTTTTGACTGATTTAACAGAAGAGGCAAATGGAAGGGTATATAATCTTGAATATCCTAAAGCATTAGATTTTGAATTGAAATCTGACAAAGAGATTACTGTTGCAGCAAATTCAACATTAGATACTACTGTTGTAATAGATTTTAAAAAGGCTGTGGATAATAAACAAATTGACAAAAATAGCTTCGTGGAGGGATTTGTTTACTTCAATAGTGAAGGTGATGTAGATTTATCAGTTCCATTTATGGGCTTTTATGGAGATTGGGATGAACCTTCATTATTAGACTTGCCAGCAAATAATCTAAATGATGATGATATATCAAATGATCCAATGTTTAAGGTGACTGGCCTTGTTGCAATGGATAAAAATAAATCAGTATTTGATTTAACATCAGATCCTGCATATTTTAATCCTGATGGTGAATATAATCAAGTTGCATTTAGAGGAAGTGTTCTTAGAAATCTTGATAGAATTGAATTTAGTATTGAAGATGAACAAGGCAATGAACTCTATTATATAGGAAGAACAGACTCTAGAAGAAAAATAAATAATATGGCATCAGGACAATATCCTTTCACCGTATTTACTGAAGGATTGTGGGATGGCAGAATAAATAATGATACTCTAGAAGAAGGCCAAAATGTATTTTACACTGTTAAAGCCTATAGAACAAAAGATTCAAAACCACAAGTTATGAGATTTGAGTTAAGCGTAGACAAAGATGAACCTGAATTAGTCGAAAAGAATTATTCAGAAAATTCACTTATGATTAAAGCGAAGGATCAAACTAGTGGAATAAAGGATTTTGTTGTCATTAATTTAATAGATTTTCTAACTAGACAATATCAAAAAGCACAATTTTTTGATGCTGAAGATGTTTTGGTTAATGGCAATCTCAATGATGGCGAGTTTAAATTAGAATTTAGTAAAGGTCTATATGATGGTCAATATGTAATACTTGCAGAAGACTTTGCAGGTAATATGGTATCTGATAGTTTTGAAGTTACAAAAGATGAGGCAAGGCTACTAGCACCTAAGGTTGACCCGGTATATACAACAAGCGAAACAATAACAGGTACAGCAAGCCAACAAGGTGAAATCTCTGTCAGAGTAAAAGATGGTGAAGAAGAAAAAGAAATAGCAAGTGGGGAAGTTAAAGAAGATTTAACTTTTGAAATACCAATTGAACAACAACAAAAGGGCACAAAATTATATGTATATTTGATAAATGATAGAAAAGAAAGTGACCCTGCAGTAGTTGAAGTTGATGAAAATAGGATGAAACCTGTTGAAATCTCAACAAAAGTTGACAGTAACACGACTAAGATAGTTGGAAATGCTTTAAGAGCTAATGTAGAAGTGAGCATGCTTAAAAAAGAAGGAGAAGATTATATTCCTCTTTATACTACAATGTCAAATGAAAATGGAGAATTTACTTTTGAATTTGATAAACCATTTGAAGCAGGAACTATACTTGCCTTCTGGGCACATGATCCAAAATATGATATTACAAGTAAAGCTACAGAAGTTGAAGTAAAAGAATATAAAGAAAGAGAATTAAGCGAATTTGGACAAGCCCAATTATTAATTTTAAGACCTGACTTATTGACAGGATATAAGGGAGATGTTCCATTTGAAGGCAGCCTATTTGGTTGGGAAAACTTAGATAGCCTAACATTTGGTGATAAGGAAATATCTTTTGAACAAAAAGATGGTTCAGTTATAAATCCACAAAATGGCAATGAAATTTTCTACGGACCACATTTTGATTTCAATGATAGCTTAAGCCTTGAAGAAGGATATCATGATGAAAAACTAACCGCTAGAGATGGCGAAAATGAATTTAGTGTAATAAGAAGATTCTATGTTGACAATACTAATCCACAATTGAGTTTAACTGATGGAAATGAAGTATTTACAACTAATGATTATGATGAGTTCACAATATATACAGACAAAGAGTCTTTAGCAGTAGATTTTACTATGAAAGATAATTTAAATGTTATGTATTTGTGGAAAGAAAATGGAATGATAAAGGCTAGCGACATCACACCTTTTGAAGGCTTTGATGCTGTAAATATCGAAGATAGTGTAACTGATATATTATACCTAGATAAGGGTGATAATGTATATAATTACACATTATATGATGTTGCTGACAATACAGCTACTGTTAAATTAAATGTCATTAGAACAGACAAAACCTTATTAAATGTTCTAATAGACAGAATTAAAGCGATGGTTAATAAGCCTGAAGAATTAGAGGCGAGTCTACAATCAGCCATAGAAGTTTTAGATAATGAATATGCAACAAATGATGATATAGAACAAGCTATAGAACTTCTTGAAAATTCTTTAGAAGAATTACCAGAAGAACCAATTATCTATGGAGCTAATGATTTTGATGTTTATGTGGGTGAAAATGTAGATAGAGAAAGATTACTTGAAAATATAATAGCATATGATTATCAAGATGGTGATTTAACTGATAAAGTTGAAGTAGATCCTGAAAGCATTGATACATCAGAAGCAAAAGAAGTAGAGGTTGTCTATTCAGTTCTTGATAGCGATGGATATCCTGCAGCTCATTCGATAAATGTAAGAGTACTTGAAAAACCAAAAGATCCAGTTGATTTCTCAAAACTTAGAGAATTGATACTTGAAGCTATGAATGTTAGTGAAAATGAGTACACTAAATCATCAGTTGAAGATGTATTAGCTCATGCTAAATTATCTATTGAGTATCTATCAGATGAATATTCTCAAGAAGAGATAGACGAACAAACCAACAGACTTCAAAGTATGCTTGATAATTTAGTATACATTGGAGACTTAAAAGCATTGGTATTAAAATCAAGTAGAATTGAACCAGATGATTATTCAAAAGAAAGCGCAGAGAGATTTATTGAAGCTTATGAAAATGCAAAGAAAGTCTTAGAAGATCCTAATGCTAATGTAAATGATGTTGAAGAAGCTATGTATCAACTTCGTGATGCAATTAGTAAGCTTGATGAAAAAGTAGAAGTAGACAAAACTGAGCTTAAAGAATTATATGATAAATGGTCAAATGAAGATTTAGAAAAATATGATGATAAATCGAAAAAAGAACTTGAAGAAGCTTTAATGTTAGCTCAAACTGTTCTAAATGATGAAAATGCAAGTCAAGAGGCAGTTGATAATGCCTTGGATTTACTAAAAGATAAGATAGCAAATCTAAAGGAGAAAGAAAAAGAGGAAGTTTCTGCTGATAAGAGACAATTGCAACAATTATTTGATAAATCTAATGATTTAAATAAATCTGATTATACAAAAGAATCTTTTGAAAAATTGGAAAAAGCAAAACAAGATGCAAAAGCTGCACTAGATAACGAGAAAGCTAGTCAAGAAGAAGTGGATAATGCGCTTAATAATCTTCTAGATGCATTTATCGGTCTTGTTAAAAATGAACAAGTTAAAGAGGATGTAGAAAGCGAAGATTCAAATGATATTTTAGAAACTGATCCATCAAATGGTGATCAAGTAAGTGAAAAACCAGAAGAAAAACCGGTAGAAAAAGAAGAAATAGATAAAACAAAACTTGAAGAACTCTTTGAAAAAGCTAAGAAATTAGATATGAGAGAATATGAAAAAGAGTCAAGAGAAAAAATGGCAATAGCTTTAGCAAATGCCAAAGAAGTATTAGATAATAAAAAAGCAGATAAAGATTTGATTGAAGATGCATATAAATTATTATCAGATACAATGAATGCCCTTAAGAAGCTTGAATTAGAAAAATCTAAAGAAGATCCAAAAACTTCAGATGATATAATATCTAAAGAAGATAAAAAATCCGATTCTAATAAAAAAGAGCTTTCAGCTGAGAATAAAAGCTCAAATAAAAAAGATTCTAAGGTCAAAGTATTTGAAGATAATTCAAATGACCCTGTATTAAAAGCAAAATCCAATGCTTCTAAGGATAAATCTTCACTAAGTTCATCGGGATCTAAAGGTGGCTCAAGTAATAAAAAGGGTTCTAAGAATGCAAAAACTGGTGTTTTACTTCCAGTAGGAGCAATATCAACACTCTTAGCAGCTTCAGCACTACTACTTGTTACTAGGAGAAAGAAATAATGAGAAAGGTGTTATTATACGCCTTTCTTCTTATAACTCTTTGTTCTTGTTCACAAAAAAAAGATCAGGAGATGGAAAAAAAGGTAGATGTTACTATGGAAAAATCTTCTAATTTAAAATTTACTCAATCAAAAGACTCGATAACTAAGGATCAATTATCCGATATTAATGAGTACTTTGTTGTAAAGGATAAAGAAGGAAATAACATAGATGTAAAGAAAAGATGGTATGATACCAATATTATAGAAGTATATGCTAAAGATAAAGATGGAGTAGAGATTAGGAAATTAGTAAATGTAGTTTCTGATTCAAATATTAAAAATAATAATAGTAAAGTTATTGAAAAGCCTGATCCACATCCGGACAAAAAATACAGATAAATAAATCAAAACTCCTACAGTAACTGTTTAAATGCATTAAGAAAATTTAAAAAAATGCTTAATTATTTAGATAATTGGATACTATTTTATAGATGGTATCCATTTTATTTTTAATAATTTGCCTTTTTCTGAATTATTGTTTCCGTAATTAAAATATTTTTAACTTTCAAAATTTTTTGACAATAACAAACTTGTACAACATTTAATTTTCAAATCTTATAGATTGATTATAAATAGGAAAAACTTTAATAAAAGAATAAATAAAA
>JAUNAV010000032.1:0-11678 GCA_030527425.1 Tissierellia bacterium | reverse complement strand
TACATAATTACAAGAATTAAAGAGGTTATGGTATAGAAAAATATAAGGAGTATAATATTATGAATAATAAGAATGAAAATAATTTCAAAAAGAACAATGAACAGGAAAAGGATAATAAAGAATTTAATTTCGATGATTTAGGAATTGAATTTGAAATCATTGATGAAGAAGGATATGATATAGAACAATTTTTATGTCGATGTTCAAGTAAAACTAGTGACCAAATATGTTAAGTAAACAAGTTAATTTTCGATGGGTTTGTAATAATATTCATTATGAGGAGGTGCTAAACGATTATATTCCTATAATAAGTAAATTTTATAATGATGGTTATATTAAAAACTTAGAGGGATTTTTCAAAATTAACAATTGCATAATTAAGTATATAAAAACCGATGACAATGAATATAGTTTATATACTTATAAAAGTATACAATTAGAGGAATATTTCGAAAATTCAAATATAATTTTTTGTAATAGTTGCATTATACATTACTTAAAAAATAAGCCTTCAAATAGTTTGATAAATAATATAATATCAACTTTTAAAAATCTATTAGATGAAACTCATACTAAACCTAATAAGAATTTAAAAATTTACATTTTTGATAATTTAAAAGATTTGCAGCAACTTATTGGGGATAATTGTGTTGATGGATTTTTTGATTCTATGACAGGTAATATGTATATGTGTGACGAAATAAAATTTTTCAAACATGAATTAATGCACTTTGTTATGTACAATTGGATAGGCTGGCCAGCTGCATTGATACATGAAGGAATTGCTGAATCATTCTGTATTGAAGAATCTTTTAGTAATTATAGCAACGACAATATGAGTATAGAAAAAATTTTAAATAAAGAAATTTATAGTAAAGAGACCTACTATCAGTTAGGTATGTTCTTTTTATTCATTAGAAAAAAGTTTTCTTTAAATATATTAAAAAATATATATAGAACTATAAAAGGACCGAGAGTTTTAGAGAATATTTCAATCCTATTAAAATTAGAGTCTGATATTCTATTAGAATCATTTAATACATGGAGGGATTCATATAGTAATGGAATTTGCTAAACATGTTATACAAATTAAAAATAACAAATCAGTTTACTATTTTAATTTATTTAATGGTTTAATGATTAATATTAATGATAAAAATATCAATAAAAAAGAATATAAATATCTAGAAGAAAATAATTTTTTAAAAAAGGATAATGAAGTATTTTTTTATAGTTTAAAGAAACAGAATACTTTAGGAATCACAATAGAAATAACTAGACTTTGTAATTTACAATGTGATTATTGTTATAATAATAACAACAGTATAAAAGCTAATATTACGAAGATAAAAAGCAAAATATCAGATTTATTTTTAAATTTTAAAAATCGAATAAACAGAGTTTATGTAACATATACAGGTGGAGAGCCACTAATGGATTTTGAAAGTGTTCTAGAAATTCATAATTATATAAACCATGAATGCAATAAAAGAAATCTGTATTTAGATGAAAATATTTTAACAAATGGTATTTTTTTGAATGAAGAAATACTTATAATATTAAAAAATAATAATATAAATAATATGCAAGTTAGCCTAGGAAGTTATATAATAAAACAAGATAAGCTTATGAATGAATATTCATTAGATTCTATACTATCAGGAATAAAAAATGCACAAAAATTCCTTAATATTACAGTTAGAATAAATTTCGATTTAAAATTTAGCATGCAAGATATAAGATGGTTGATAGAATTGGTTAAGAGATATGATATCAAACATATTTATTTTGCGATGGTAGAAGATAATGGTAGATCACCATATTTTATAAAAGAAGATGAATACATAGATTTTTTTAATAAAATATGGAATATTATGTATAGTAAGAATATGAGATTCTATGAAAAATTGCCACCAGTACATAGTTTGTGTATGGCAAAAAGTAAATATTCTATATATCTAACTTCTGAAGGAGAGATAAGAAAATGCATGTGCACAAATAATACTAAAAATATCAATAAAACCAGTAAAGTATTTGATATAGATAAGTATATTAAATATAGAAAAAATATATGTATTAATTGTTCTTATGAATTACTTTGTTTAGGCGGTTGTCTATTTTTAGAGAAAAATGATAGTACTGTATGTAAAAAGAGTTTATTTGAAAAATTGATTCCTCTTTATATAAAATATAAATTCAAAATAATGGAAGGAGAAAAGAATTGCTTAAAATAACACAGTACCATAAGTTTTATGAGATAAATTCTGAAAATGGACTTCTTTTTAATACTTGGAAAGGATATATTATAAAAATTGATACTTCTGTTTACAAAAAAATGCTGGATGTAAACGACGAAAAAGAATTAAAATTGTTATTTGGAAAAAAGTATTCAGCTATCAATAATATGTTTTTTACAGATGTTGATAATGAAAAAGAGATTATGTTTAAACAATTAATAAAAAATAAATATAATCAAGATAGGTTAATAATAACAATTATGTCAACTATGGATTGTAATTTAAGATGTGTTTATTGTTATCAACAAGGACTAGTGGACAGAAATATTAATATGACTCCAAAAACTATTGAATTTACAAAGGATTGGATTTTGAAAGAAATTAAATTTAGTAGTTGTAAGGAAATAGTATTTCATTTATATGGTGGTGAACCCATGTGTAATTTCAAAGCTTTTAAGGGTATTTTGCCACATGTATTTGATTATTGTAGAAATGCAGGTATTAAGTACTCTAGCTATATTACAACAAATGGTACAATAATTAATAAAGAAATACTGCAATATTTCAAAGATTGGAATATGGATAATATACAAATTAGTGTAGATGGAACACAGAAAATACATGATTCTAGAAGAATTAAAGTTGATGGCAAAGGTACTTTCAAAATTATAATGAATAATATAAAATTTTTACTTGATAACGATATGAAGGTTGTTATAAGAATTAATGTTGATGCTCATAATGTGGATGATATTGGTGACTTTTTTAGAAATCTCAAAGGTGAAAACTTTGATAAATATAAAAAATTACAAGTAAATATTGAATTAGTAAGCCCAATAATGTATCCATCTGAACATTGTACTAATTATATATTTATAGATCAAAATCAATTAGATAGTATATCTAAGCTTTGGGATCTCCAGGTTGATAATGGATTTCCTATAAAATCTGTAATGCCAATTGATAGCGCATGCGAACATGAATTATCCTCTTCATTTACTATAGATCCTTTAGGAACTATTTATTTATGCCCTGGTTTTGTGGGATTAGAAAAATTTCAAATTGGGAACGTATATGAAGGATTAGATATAAATAAGTATAAAAATTTAATTAAATTTAATCATTGGGAAGAATGCTTGGATTGTGAATACGTAGCGATTTGTCAAGGAGGGTGCAAAATGTGCGCATATGTAACAACTAAGAAATATGAAAGTAGATATTGCAGGAAAGAATTTATAGATAATATATATCCTAACTATCTAATAAATAAATTTTTAAAGGAGAACACATAGATGTATTTATCACATTATGTAAAAAAAATAGAAATAGAAGATGATTATCAGTTATTGTTTAATATTAACTCCGGTAAAATTATTAAGATTAATAATGAGAGATTAGAATATATATTAAAGCAGCCAGATAATGAAATTCCGCATTTTTTAAAAGAAAATTTTTTAACGTCTAATATAAATAGAGAAATAGATAAAATAAATGAACGTTATTATGAAGATAAGAAAAAGGGAGATCATCTTATATTAACTATAATGCTTAATAAAGATTGTAATATGAAATGTAAATATTGTCACGAAAATGGTTTTAAAAATGGTGTTTACCTAGATGATAAGATTGCAAACTTAATATTAAAAAAGTTAAGAAGATATATTTTAGTAAATAAATTTAAAAAAGTATCTATTTATTATTATGGGGGCGAGCCTTTTTTGAGTATTTCTAGAATAGACACATTGAGCAAGGCTATTTTAAAATTACAAAATGAACTAAAGTTCGAATTAGATTTCAGTATATCTACTAATGGTACATTATTAAATGATAAGAGCGTAGATATACTTGTAAGTAATCACATAAAATCTGTACAAGTTAGCATTGACGGACCAAAGTTTATTCACGATAAAAGAAGACAATTAAGCGGTAAAAGTTCATTTGATATTATAATGAAAAATATTAATAAATATAAGGAACATATAAATTTCTTAATAAGATGTAATATCGACAAACACAACTATCTTTATTTCGATCAACTGTTAAAAGAGTTGAAATTTAGAATAGGAATCAATGATCTAAATTTTTACTTTGATTTTGTTAGCAACACACATAATCAAACAAAACATAATCATAAATATATTTTTAGTACAGAAGAACAAATGCAAATAATAAAAGAATTATGGAGAATACAAATTAACAATAATATAAAGTTAAAATCAAAAAATATATTTGAGGGTAGATGTGGAGATATAAGTATGGCTAACTTGACTATTGACATAAATGGTAATTTATATACTTGCCCAGGTTTGTGTTCTTTAGAGAATTTTAAAGTAGGAAATATAAAATATGGTTATTATCCAGTTATGCATGATCTAATATGTAATAAATTATCAAATAAATGTTCTAAATGCGAGTTTTTACTAGTGTGTAGAGGAGGATGTAGGGCACAAGCGGTAATAAATAATAAATCAATTAATAGTTGCTGCTGTAAAAAAGAATATTATAATAATGTATTACCTGAATACATTAGACTAAAATATGACATATGATTGAAAGAAAAGTCTTTAAAGATCCATTTATAATACGAGAGTATTATTGTAATGATATAGTAAATATGATTAATTCCGAGGATAAAATCTTATATGTTGGTTATTCAGAAGATGATATTTTGTTAACTAAATTAATAGAAAAGAAGTTTAATTTATCGGTTTTAGATAAAAATCGTATACTAGATATCAGAATAATAGAAGAAAAGAGAATTTGTTGTGATATTTATAGCTATTTAAATAAGGGGCAATTGAATTTTAATGTTATTATTATTTGCTTCGTTCTCCATGAAAATAAAATAAAAGACCAATTATATATTCTTAATCAGTTGAAGAAATTACACAACAAAAAAATAATCATAATTGAACCTCTTAAGTTAAAAGATGACTTTAGTATTAAATTGCAAAAAAAATTTATTAAAAGAAGAAAAAATTATAATTCTATAAAGTTTTGGATTAATATATTTTCAAAGAATGCTGAGATAAAATTACTAGTATCAAAGCCAATCAAATTTAAGAGCAAAAAAATATTAATGCCTGACTTAATATATATAAAGTATGGATAAAGGAGATTATATGATTAGAGTTGTTTCAGACCTCGGATATGCCTTTTTGGTAAGAAAAAATAGTTCTATTATCAGAACTAGATGTTCCTCTTCTCTTTTAAGGTTGGGGATAAGGCCAATTGTAGGTGATTACGTAGAGTTAAATCAAAAAAACGAAATTATAAAAGTGAAAAGAAGAAATTCAGTTTTATATAGATTAAAAACTAACAAAAAAGCTGAAATACAAAATCTTGCTTCTAATATTGATTATGTATTTATAGTTAGCTCTTTAAATAATGAATTTAATACACAGAAGCTAGAAAGATATATATTATTGACACAATTGGAAAATTTAAAACCAATATTAATTCTTACAAAATTAGATTTATGTAGAAACTTAATGGTATATTTGGATAAATTACAAGAAGCGGAGATTGATATACCTATAATACTAACTAGTTCTAGAACTAGAGAAGGATTAGATGAAATTATTAATTTAATAAAGGAAGATAAAACAGCAGTACTTTTAGGATCTTCAGGGGTAGGAAAATCCAGTATTATAAATGCTTTAATGAATAAAGAAGTTCAGAAAGTAAAAGAAGTCAGGTTAAAAGATGATAAAGGTAGGCATACTACAACTAATAGGGGACTATTTTATTTAAAACAAGGAGGATGCATAATTGATACTCCGGGTATAAGAGAAATAGGATTATCTATTGGAGATATTTTAGATACACATCTATTTGAAGACATTAGTTTGCTATCTAAGAAATGTAAATTTAGAGATTGTAAACATGAAACGGAGCCTGATTGTGCAGTAAAAGAAGCAGTTAAAAAAGGGATCATCTCAAAAAAATATTTTGAAAAATATAAAAAATATAGACGAGAACAATATTTATTAAGTCTAAAATTTGACAAAAAGGAAGCTATTAAGAATAAAAATTTGGTAAAAAGAAAGTCTAAATATGAGCACAGAGGAGTCCGAAGCGATGAAATATAATTTTTTTCTTAATGATAAAAAATTTATTTTAGACCTATATAAAGTTAACAAGGCAAAACCTATAAAAAAAGGTTTAATCAGCTATCTTAAAATTAATGATGATTGCAACTTAAAATGTGATTATTGTTTTCAAAAGAGCGATAATAAAATAAAAAAAATAATTAAATTAAGAGAATATATTCAAATAATTAGCAAAATAAAGCAATCATCTGATAAAATATATCTTTTTGGCGGTGAACCTTTATTGTTAAAAAATTATGAAAATATAAGATATTTATTGGAAAGCAAAATTAATTTAAGAATTTTTACTAATGGAACATTTGAAAAGTGTATTCTAGATCTTTTATTAGAAAATCATAGATACATAGATAAGTTAATATTTGCACTTGATGGGACTGAAGAGACACATAATTCAAGAAAAAATGTAGCGATAAATTCTTTCCAAAAATCTATTTACAATATTAAATCCATAAATGGTAGGATTAAGTTTGAAATTCAAATAAATATAGATAAAACAAATATTGATACAATTTTTGATTTAATCAGTTATATTATTAATACAATACCGTTAAAAGATAAGGGGTATAACATAGTTCTAAATAGATTAATGAAAGTAAAAGGAGAAATATCTGAGTTAGAATTAGTAAATTTATATATAAAAATAAAAGATAAGTTTAATAATAAAAATATACTAGTCAATTCTGTTGTAGTTAATAAATTAGCAACCTACTTTGAACATAATAAAATAGATATAGATAGATGCAATATTAGGAATATTAAAGTTTATGATTTTTCTAAAGAAATAATTTATAGATGTCCGCAAAATGAATATAAGACTATAACAAATAGATTTCACAGGCAAAAAGTTTATGAAGATAATAAAAATAATTTAATGTCTAATTTAAGAAATGGTAAACTATGTTTAAAATGTATTTTTCAGCCTTTTTGTAATAAAGGATGCTTATGGGAAGATAAAATAAAATATCCTGAATGCAAAGAAAATTTAAATATAATTATAACTAAAATCTTAGATAAAGCAGATTATTTCTTTTATCTAGAGAAATAAGCACTATATTAAATAAAATTATATATAAACGGTATATTCAAAGATTTCAAAGTTCAATTAATTTTTTAAATAAACTTACTTTCATGAGTAATCAAAATTATTTAAATTTATATTATTTATATAATAATTAATAAAATTGAAGGAATGAAAACTTAGAATAAAGGAGGTTTAAAGAATTGGAAAGCATTATCAAAGTCAGTAATCTATACAAAGACTATGTTTTTTCAGATAGCTCAAGAGCATTGTTAAAAAGAATTTTTGATGATAGGAAAATTAGAATTGAAGCTATTAAAAATGTAAATTTTGAAATCAAAAGAGGTGAAACAGTAGGAATTTTAGGGTTAAATGGTGCTGGTAAATCTACATTAATTAAGATTTTAACTGGAATCATCTTACCAACTTCTGGAAAAATTAATGTATTAGGTTTTAATCCAAGTGAGGATAGATACAATTATTCTTATAACATAGGCGTTGTTATGGGGCAAAAAAGTCTATTATGGAATAATATAGCTGTAATAGAGTCTCTTAAATTGTATAAAAATATATATGATATTAAAGATGAAGCATTTTATGAAAGGCTTAATCTTTTTGATGAGGTTTTTAAGATCAATGATCTTATTAAAAAACCTGTAAGAAAATTATCACTTGGTGAGCGTATGAAATGTGAAATTGTAGCTTCTTTAATTCATAACCCTAAAATACTATTTTTAGATGAACCTACAATTGGTTTAGACTTGATTGCAAAAAGACAAATTCATAAAATGCTTGTTAAAATGAACAAAATGCTTAATTGCACGATAATATTAACTACTCATAATTTAAATGATGTGGAAATAATATGTGATAGGATTATTTTGCTAAATAAGGGCATAAAAATTTTTGATGATAAAAAAGAAAAATTAATGTTATCAGATGATAAGAGAATTATAAATGTAACTTTGGAAAAAATGGATGAAAGTAATCTATTAGAAGAATTAGGATATAAAAAGATTTCTCATAATAAATACTCTATAGAAATTAATAAGAATAATCTTTCTTTTAATCTAGAGAAGATATCTAAGTTTAAAGCAATTAGTGACATAAATATAGAATCAAAAAATCTAGAAGATTTAATTTATGAGATTTATGAGGAAAAAGATTATGCATAAAGTAAATAAATTTTTTAGAATTATGAAAGTCTATATTATGCTCGGTTGGAAAGATGGAACTGAATACAGAAAAGATTTATTGATAAACTTAGTTGATTTTTTGGTAAATATTATAATGACAATAGTATTCTGGACTACTCTTTTTCACAATGATATCACTTTTTCTAATTGGGAAATAAAAGATCTTGTTATTTTAAGTATACTTGCTAATGTTTCTCGGTCTTTTTCTGAAGTTTTTGCAGGAAGCTGGCAAATACCTGAAAAGGTAATTTCTGGTGAAATTGACAAACATTTATGTAGACCAACTTTTTCCTTATTAGCACTAGTAATGGAGTCGAGTCAATTAGATGAACTGTTAAAAGGAATTATAGGAGCAATGATTTCTTTCTTTACTGCTTTTATGATATATGAATACAATATAAGTATTGTATCCATTGTTTTATCCTTTTTTTCACTAATAGTTGGAATTTTTCTTATAACCGCATTTAGAATACTAATATCACTTCTTAGTTTTTGGTTTGGAGAAATTGGAATATTTGAGTCTTTATTGCATATAGAAGATTTTAAATTTGAAAGATACCCTGTAGAAGTATATCAAAAATTTAAATTTATATTCTTTTATATAATTCCAATTTCATATATTGCTACTGTTCCAGCAGGATTATTACTTAAAAAAGCTGAGTACAATAAATATATTATAATAGAAGTTATTGTCTTTTTGATTTTTAGCCTTTTAATAAGAAAAGTTTATAAAATTGGTTTATCAAAGTATGAATCAGCGGGAGGTTAAAAATAATGCATATAAAAAAATACATGGCTGCAATGAAGCTTGCAGAAGTAAATAAAAAAGTATTTTTATTCTCTTTTGTAAGTAAATTACTTATAATGCCTCTAAGTCTTATAATATATTATTTAATATTATATTCAGTATTTACTTATTTAAATATAGAAAAGTTAGGAGAATATAAACTAGTTGACTTATTTTACTATTATTTTCTTGTTAGAATAATAAATTATGTAAATTCATTTAATAAAGGACAATCATATAGAATTTTTACTCAAATAAATAATGGAGAAATTTCTAAATTTTTAGTAAGACCAATTGATTATATCAAATTTCAATTATTCTACTGCATAGGATATGTAAAATATAATTGGTTGGTTTCTATACCTTTGATTTTAATAGTCTATTCAACGTTTAATTTAAATGATATTAATATTTTTATAGTAATAGGGTTTATAGTCTCTCTATTTTTAGCGATGGTAATAGTATTTATGATATATTCTATAATAGGGGTTATAACATTTTGGACAGAGGCTATATTTGGTCTAGAAGCATTGGTTACAAGTCTTTCTATATTTTTATCAGGTATGATTTTACCATTAGATTTATTTTCCAAGCCTTTGGTAAATTTATCTAAGTATCTGCCTTTTAGATACACAATCTATGAAGTTCTTCAAATTTTTCAAATAAATGAAATAAGTTTTTGTCTAAAAACTATTAGAATTCAAATACTATGGACAATCATACTATATATATTATTAAGACTATTATGGAAATTTGGAATAAATAAATATCAAGCACAGGGAGGTTGATAATCTAATAGCAAATTTTTTATAAATTAAACTTATCTAATAATTTTAAAACACCAGAAATAAATTAATATCTGGTGTTTTAAATTGAAATTAATTATCTATTTGCTATTATTGTCTTTATTTCTTCTTCATTTATTCCAACCATTGCTTCGCCTAAATCCTTTGAAACCTCAAGAAGTACTCTAGGATCATTATAATTTTCAACTGCTTTTACTATTGCAAGGGCTCTTTTTTTAGGATTTTTGGATTTAAAAATTCCACTACCTACAAAAACTCCCTCAGCTCCCAATTGTCTCATTAAAGCTGCATCTGCAGGAGTTGCAACACCGCCAGCTGAAAAATTAAGTACAGGAAGCTTTTTATGATCTCTTACATATTTTAATAAATTGACATCTACTGCAAATTCTTTTGCTTTATTATATATCTCATCATCATTTAATGAACTCACTTGCCTTATTTGCTCATTTATTTTTCTCATATGGCTTACTGCTTGAATGACATTTCCAGTTCCAGCCTCACCTTTAGTTCTAATCATTTTAGCACCTTCTGATATTCTTCTCAATGCCTCTGAAAGATCTCTTGCACCGCATACAAAAGGTGTTTTAAACTTTGTTTTATCGATATGATTTTCACTATCTGCAGGAGTCAATACTTCTGATTCATCAATAAAATCAATTCCAAGTGCTTCTAAAATGCTTGCTTCAACGAAATGTCCAATTCTAACTTTTGCCATAACTGGAATATCAACAGCATTAATAATTTCTTCTATCATTTTAGGATCACTCATTCTAGAAACCCCGCCAGCCATTCTGATATCTGCAGGTACTCTTTCTAATGCCATTACTGCTTTTGCTCCAGATTCTTCTGCTATTTTTGCTTGTTCTACATTGACGACATCCATTATAACTCCACCATTTAAATGTTTAAAAATATCCATAATTACCTCCATTTATATTTTAGAACTTGTAAAATTTTATTAGTAGTGGCAAATCTATTTAATTTTATGGTTACAATATCTGTTATACTAAAAGGGGTAGTAAATATGTTATTAAATTTAAATTCAAAAGATTACTTGTATTTGCAAGTTTATGAAAAAATTAAAAATAAAATATTAAATGGACAATTGAAATTCGATGAAAAATTGCCTTCGATAAGAAATTTAGCACATGAAAATAAAATAAGCTATAATACTGTGACAAATGCCTATGTTCTTTTAGAAGAAGAAGGATATATATATTCAAAAGGCAGAATCGGATTTTTTGTATCAAAAAAGAAAGATTTTTTAAAATTAGAAAAAATAAAACCGATTAATAATGACGTCAATGCTAAGCTTGATTTTTCATTTTCTGGCGTTGATTTAAATTTTCCTTTTTATAATTGGAAAAAATCTTTTAATAAAGCAATTGATCAATTCAATTTGGAATTTTTAAAAAAGAGTGATCCAAAAGGAGATATTCATCTTAGAAAGTCAATTTCAAATTATCTAAAAAAAGCTAGAAATATAGACGCAAATTACGAAAATATAATAATATCAGCTGGA
>JAUNAV010000031.1 GCA_030527425.1 Tissierellia bacterium | reverse complement strand
AAAATCCCGCTTTAATTTATCTAATGTATTTAATTAAAGACTAAGTTCTAAAGAATTTTCCCAAAGTCCATGAATATTGCAGTAACTCAATGCATAAAGAGTTCCAGGTTTTTCTGTCTTGAATACAGCTTTTGCACTTGGTACTGTAAATAAATCATATTCGCCATGTGCTTGGAAATTGTAGTTAGCAATTTCTACTGGTAATTTGCTTCCTTCTGGTAAGAAGAATACTTTTATCCAAGCGATGTGGTGTTCTAAAGTATTTGGATGCTCAATTTCAGAACCTACTACAGCACTTACTTCATATTTTCCATCTTCTAATTTATTGTACTCAAGTTCTGGTACATGTTTTTCGTTTTTCCAATCTCCTGATTGAACAGTTTCAGTTAATTTCATACTAACCTCCTATTGTATAAATTATCCTGTACTAATAATATACCCTTTATATAAAAATCTAAACAAAAAAATTTAAACATGTTAAAATAATAAAAGACTGGAGGATTATATGTATAAACTAAAAATAAGATGCTCTTTCGGACTAGAAGCAGTTATAAAAAGACAATTATTGGAGCTTGGCTACAATGATTTAAATGTTAAAGATGGCGAAATTACTCTTTTAGCAAATACTAAAGATATTTCAATATTAAATCTATATCTTAGATGTGCAGATAGAATTTATATAGAATTAAATAGTTTTAAGGCCATGAGCTTTGAAGAACTTTTTGAAAATATTAATAAAATGGAATGGTCAGACTATTTTACTCAAAAAACTAATTTTATTGTAAATGCCAATAGTCATAAATCCAAATTATATTCTCTAAGAGATATTCAATCGATCTGTGAAAAAGCTATTATCGAATCATTAAAGAGAAAATACAATATATCTTTTTTTGAAAAATCTAATGAAAGAGCTTCATTAGAGATATCTATAATTAAAAATATAGTAAGTGTTAATCTAGACACTTCAGGAGATTCTCTTCATAAAAGAGGGTATAGAAATGATACGGTTAAAGCGCCACTTAGAGAAAATTTAGCGGCAGGGCTTGTAGATCTTTCTTTTTATAATAGTGATAGATTTTTATATGATCCATTTTGTGGATCTGGAACTATTCTAATAGAAGCGGCAAGAAAGGAAAGAAATATACCTTCTGGCATTGATAGAGATTTTGATTTTACTGAATTTAAATTTATAGACAAAAGTATATTTAATAAAGTAAGAAAAGAAGCTTTTGAAAAAATTAATTATGATAAAAAGCTTCATATTTTAGGTTCAGACATAAGTGGTAGAGCAATAGAACTTGCTAAAAATAATGCTATTAATGCAGGCGTTGAAGAAGATATTGATTTTATAACTAGAGATTTTAAAAATGTAAATATTAAAGATGATTATGGCATTATAATAACAAATCCACCATATGGAAAAAGATTATCAAATACCAATCTAAATAAGCTATATAAAGAATTTAATAGAAAATTTAAGGACTATAATACTTTGAGTTTTTATATAATAACAGCTGATGAAAAATTTGATAAGTTTTTTTCTAAAAAGCTATCTAGAAAAAGAAAGTTGTATAATGGAAATATTAAGACAACTTACTATCAATACTATGGAGCAAAGCCAAAACATAAATAGTATAAATTGTATATTATATATGTATAAAAATGGGTATAATATATATGCAAACTGTTTTAAGGCGGCTTAAAAAAGTCGCCTTTTATATTTATAATATTTCAATTAATATTGAATAAAAATATATTTTTTATAAATTGTTGAATTTTTTAAATTCCTACTAAAAGGGTATAATATATTTTGAGGTGGACTATGAGTTTTAAAAAAGCCTATGACTATTTAAAAAAATATAATTTAGAAGATAGAGTAAAATGTTTTAAACAAAGTACAAAAACAGTAAGCGAAGCAGCTGATGCTGTTGGAGTAGATGAATGTTTAATAGCAAAAAGCATGGCATATATTGTTGGCAATAGAAATATTTTGATACTTTTAAATGGCAATAGATTTGTCGATAATAAGAAATTTAAAAAAATTTTTGATTCCAAAGCTAAAATGTGTGATATTGATAAACTTGAAGAAAGATTTAATCATAAAATGGGAGGAGTTTGTCCTTTTGGAGTAAATGATGATGTAGAGATTTATTTTGATATTCATCTTAAAGATTACGATTATGTATATCCTGCATGTGGAAGTGAAAATTCAAGTGTAAAACTTAGTATTGAAGAACTTTTATCTATAACAAAAAATAAAGGATTTATAGACGTGACAAAATAGAAAATTAGTTGTAGAATAGAAAAAGATGCAAAGGGGGAATTAATATTAAGAAGAAATCTAATATTGTATTGTGGATAATAGGAGTAATCATTGCTATCTATTTAATTGGTGTAGTTGTCTTTAGTTTTTTAACACTACCTAATACATTTATAAATGGAAATAATGTATCATTTATGACAAAAGCACATGCATTAGGGAAAGATAGAAAAAATTTTGAAAGTAAATTTAAAGGAAGAGATGATAGAGAATTTACAATCAGCACAGATGATATTAATTACAAAGAAAATCTTCCTAAGAATGCTTCAATAGATCAAAATCCATTTACTTGGCCTAAGGCATTTTTTGATAAAGATGATATTAACATTGATTACAAAATCACTTATGATGAAAATAAATTAAATGATCTAATAAACAATCAAGATATTGTAAAAAATATTAAAGAGCCCAAGAATGCTCATTTGGAATTTAAAGAAGATAAATTTGAAATTATCAAAGAAGAAATGGGTAATAAAATTGATCCTGAAAAGTTAAAAAATAGTGTTTTAACTGCATTTAAAGAAAGAAAAGAAGATGTAAAATTAAAGGATGAATATATTAACCCAGAAATTTATGAAAATGATGAAAAATTAAAAGATGAGCTTAATGGCGCAAATGAAATTGCAGATATGGATATTAAGTATCCATTTCCTGATAAAACTTATGAACTTACAAAAAAAGATCTTGTAGATTTATTTGATTATGATGATGGAGAATTTGAACTTAACTATGATAGAGTTTATGAATACTTTAGAAAGATGGCACAAGAAACAGATACCTACGGCACCACAAGAAAATTTAATGCAACGGGAATCGGAGAAATAGAAGTCGGACCTGGAATATATGGCTATATGATGGATGTTGAAGGTACAACAAATGAATTTTATAATATAATAGAACAAAGAGAAGGCGGAGAATTCTCACCCTCATATCTTTATGAAGGATATACAAGGGAAGAAAACGGAAGCGATATTGGTTCTACTTATGTTGAAATTGACTTGTCAAGACAGACAATGTGGGCTTATATTGATGGAGAATTGCTAGTTGAAACTCCTATAGTTTCAGGTAGAATTGATTGGCCAACTAATGTCGGTGTAGGTAAATTATTATCTAAAGAAGCAGGTCAAACTTTAAAAGGTGAAGATTTTGACGGAAGTAAATATGAAACTCCAGTAGATTATTGGATGCCATTTGGCTGGGATGGAGAAGGAATCCATGATGCTGATTGGAGATCATCTTTTGGCGGAGGAATTTATCAAGCAAATGGAAGTCATGGTTGTATCAATACTCCTCCAGCTAATGCGGCAGTTATTTTTAATAATATGCCAATTGGATGTCCTGTAATTGTCTATGAATCTTCTACAAGTTATTCACCAGCAATGAGTTATTAAGAAGGGACTGATATTTCCCTTCTTTTTAAATGCGAAAAGAGGATGTATGAAAAATTTGATAGAAATAAAAAATCTAAGTTATAGTTATGATGATTTCGATGATGAAAAAAATGAAAAATCAATTACGAAAGCTTTAGATTGCATAAATTTAGATATAAAAGAAAATGAATTTGTTGCTATTTTAGGTCATAATGGATCAGGAAAATCAACTTTAGCAAAATTATTAAATGCCCAAATATTGCCTACACAAGGAGATATTTATTATTTAGGAATGAATACTAAAGATGAAGATAAAATATGGAAAATTAGAGAATTATCATCGATGGTTTTTCAAAATCCTGATAATCAAATGGTAGCAACTACGGTTGAAGAAGATGTGGCATTTGGCGTTGAAAATCTACAAATACAAAATCCAGAATTAAGACAGAGAGTAGATAAAGCATTAGAACTTGTAAGTATGCAAGATTATAAAAAGAAATCTCCAGATCAATTATCTGGAGGACAAAAGCAGAGAGTTTCAATTGCAGGAGTCATTGCAATGATGAGTAGATGTATAGTTTTGGATGAACCTACTGCAATGCTTGATCCAAATGGAAGAAAAGATGTAGTTAATATAGTAAATAATCTTCACAAAAGATACAATAAAACCATAGTTTATATAACCCATTATATGGAAGAGGCGGTTAATGCTGATAAAATTGTTGTATTAAATAAGGGAAAAATTGCCATGATAGGCGATGCACATGAAGTTTTTGGTAATGTAGAAAAAATGAAACAATTAGGACTAGATGTCCCCCAAGTTACAGAACTTGCATATAATCTAAAAAAAAGAGGAATTAATTTTGATAAAATGCCTCTAACTATAAAAGAACTTTTGGAGCAGATATGAATATTAAATTAAAAAATGTAGATTATTACTATAATAAGGGATTGCCAAATGAAGTTAAAGCTTTAGATAATATTAATCTAGAGATAAAAGAACATGAGTTTATTGGAATAATTGGCCATACAGGAAGTGGAAAATCGACTTTAGTGCAGCTTTTAAATGGCTTATTGATACCAGATAATGGTGATGTTATTGTGGATGGTATTAATAGCAAAGATAAAAAGAAAAGAAAAGATATAAGATTTAAAGTTGGTTTGGTATTTCAATACCCAGAAAATCAACTCTTTGAGGAGACTGTAGAAAAAGATATATCATTTGGCCCTAAAAATAAAAAAATGAAAGATAAACAAATAAATGAAGCAGTAAAAAAAAGCATGGAGATTGTAGGACTAGATTATAATCAATATAAAGATAAATCTCCCTTTGAATTATCTGGTGGGCAACAAAGAAAAGTTGCGGTAGCAGGTATAATTTCTATGAAACCAGAAGTTTTAGTTTTGGATGAACTTACAGCTGGACTTGATCCTAAGGCTAGAAATGAAATATTTTCTCAAATTATTTCAATGTATAATAATGACGATAAATTGACTGTTATTTTAGTAAGTCATTCGATGGAAGATGTTGCAAAATATGTCGATAGGGTTATAGTTATGGATGATTCTAAAGTATATAGTGATCTTAGCACTTATGAGACATTTTCGAAAGTAGATCTTGAAAAAATTGGGCTTGATATACCTCAAATAACTAAATTTTTAAAAAGATATAAATCCTTAGGTCATGATATAAGAGATGATATATACACTATCGAAGAAGCTACAGATGAAATTTACAAATATTTGGAGGCTAGAGAATGAAAAGTGTTAGCATTGGACAATATATCCCTTTTGATACACCAATTCATCGAATTGATCCTAGAATAAAAATAATACTTAGCTTATTATTTATGATTATGATTTTTTTCGTAAAAAATATGATCACATATCTTCCTATATTTATCTTTCTAGCTGTAATTATAAAACTGGCTAAAATCCCTGTAAAAAGCCTTATAAATGGTATGAAACCTATATTTGTTTTGCTTATAATTACTGCAATAATAAATATTTTGACAACCCCTGGCCAACAATTATTTACTATTTATAAATTATCAGTTACAAAAGAAGGACTTTATAAATCTGTATTTATGATAATAAGACTTGTATTTATAATTGTTGCAACAAGTGCTCTTACCTATACAACAAGTCCAATAGAATTAACAGATGGATTAGAAAAATTATTTTCTCCTCTTAAAAAAATTGGATTTCCAGCTGGAGAGCTTGCCATGATGATAAGTATTGCTTTAAGATTTATTCCAACGCTATTTAATGAAAGCGAAAAAATTAGGCTAGCTCAAATGTCAAGAGGTGCTGATTTTGAGTCTGGAAATATTATAAATAGAGCTAAGAATATGATTCCACTACTAGTACCACTATTTATAAATTCATTTAAAAGAGCCGATGAGCTATCAACTGCAATGGAGGCAAGATTATATAGGACAGGCAGATATAGAACTAGATTAAATGAATTAAAATTAAGAAAAAATGATTGGGTTATTTTAATTTTAACCTTGATTTTTTATTCTATAATAATAGGAATAAGGTATATATGAGTTTTAAGAATATTATGCTCACAATACAATATGATGGATTCTTATTTCAAGGATTTCAGATTCAAAAAAATGAGAGAACAGTTCAAGAAGAATTAAATAAAGCTTTAAATAAGTTGACATCAGAGAATATAAGAATAGTTTCTGCTGGTAGAACAGATGCAGGGGTGCATGCTAATTGTCAAGTTGTAAATTTTTTGACTACAACTAAAATAAGAGCAGATAAATTTTATTTTCATCTACTAAAATTCCTTCCAGATGATATATTAGCAATTAATTCACAGGAGGTCAGTCTTTATTTTCATTCTAGATTTTCAGCAAAAATAAAGACTTATCATTATAAAATTTCTATGAAAAAGATCCTTCATCCAATATATAGAAATTATATGGAAAATATTACATATCCCTTGGATTTTGATAGATTGAAGGAAGCTATGGAAATTTTAAAAGGCGAACATGATTTTAAAGCCTTTATGTTAGAAGAAAAAAATGATACAATAAATACGAATAGAGTATTAGATGATGCTTATTATTTCATTGATAAAGATGTTTTAACTTTAGTATTTAAAGCAGAAAGTTTCTTACACAATCAGGTGAGAATAATGTCAGGGACATTAATAGAATATGCAAGAGGAAAATTAACAAAAGAAGATTTATTGTCTTTTTTTGATCCTAAAAATAGTAAAAAGGCTGGTCCGACTTTAAAAGCAGGTGGGCTTTATCTTGAAAGGATAGAATATTGATAAAGGTAAAAATAGATTTTAAAAAAGAAGAATTTAAAATGGCATTTACATTGATTATATTATTAATCTTCTCTTATTTATCAAGAAATATTTATCTGAGTATTCTTGATAATATACTATTTTTTGCTGTATCATTTTTATCTATAAGGTATATAAAAAATAATAGACTAGAATTTGGACTTAAGCTATTTAAATGTGGATTTTCAGTATTAAATATTCTTAGTTTATTGGCTTTATTTGATAAGATATCTAATCAAAAAATTTTCATAGATTATTATAAAATATTATTTTCTCACACAAATAACATTTATTTTGTATCTTCATATTTTATAATAACTGCGATTATTTTATTTTTACTTACTAAAATTAATTTAAAGGTGGATAATGATGGAGAATAAAGAAAAGAAATCAAATGAAAAGTATAATAAAACAACTACTCTTTCAAAATCAAAAAAGATTCTTGTTATTATATTAGCTCTAATTATAGTTGTAGCAGGATACTTTGTGTTTAAAAGCATTAAAAAGTCAACTGCGCCAGTGCAGTCTCAAAGTGAAATAGACGAAAATAGCTACAATTCTTCAAAGATTATGAGAAGAGATTTAACTGATATAAATTCAATAAATATTGATCTTGAAAGTTGTGATATCAGAATTCAAAAATCTAGCACTAATCCATATCTTGAGTACACCAATTTATATAAGAATGATGGAGATAATGCTTATGAGATTGAATCTGAGATAGAAGATGGTAATTTAAATATTAAATCTCATGTTAAAGGCGAAGTTTTGAACATGAAAAATAAAATACAAGTATTAAAGATATATTTACCGCAAGAAGGAAGTCTTCAAGAAATTAAGGCAAAGGTTGAAAGCGGAGATATCAAAGTAAATGACCTCGATGTTTCAAATATTGATTTAAATGTAAAAAATGGCGACCTAAGCTTTAAAGACTCTAATATGCAAGGGAATATAAAGACACAAAGAGGAAATATTAAATTAAAAGATTCAAGCTTCACCAATGGCATTATAGAAAATGAAGTAGGAAATATTAAATTGACAAATGTAGATTTGGATAATGATGTTAGCATAACAAGTAAGACTGGAAGTATAGATGTAAAAGCGAAAGATCCAATAAATGCATTTAATTTTGAAGCAAGACTTGGAGTTGGTAATTTTACATTTGGAAATATTTCTTATAGAAATATAGTCTCAGGATATAGTAGCAAAAACAATAATGCAAAGAAATTCTTGACTATTAAAACTGAAGTTGGTGATATAAGCTTTAATAAAGGTGAGCAAATTGAAAAGAAAGAGAAGAAAGATGTAGAAGAGGATATAAAATCTGTAAAAGAAAAATTAGGAGATCCTCTAGAGGGAAAACAAACCGACACAGAAGAAAATAAAGAAGCAAATGATCAACAAGATCAGGACCAACAAGAAGATAATACTGATCAAACGGATCAAACAGATCAAATAGATGATCAACAAGACCAGACAGACGATCAAGAAAATAATTATTAAAATAGACTGCTTAGAATGAGTTATCATTTTAAGCAGTTTTTTTAATAAAAAAAACTCTTGACAGTGCATATAAAATTCCCTATAATAAATATCAAAAGGTGCATCTAAAATTCATTAGGAGGGAAATATGCAAAGAGTAATACTTCATTGTGATATGAATAATTGCTATGCTTCAATAGAAATTAAAAACAATCCGAAACTTAAAAATACAGCATTAGCTGTAGCAGGTTCTATAGAAGAAAGACATGGGATAATTCTTGCAAAAAATGAGATTGCAAAAAAATATGGTATAAAGACAGGAGAAGTTATTTGGAAAGCGAAATTAAAATGCCCGAATCTTGTATTGGTTGAACCACATTATGACGAGTATTTAAAACATTCAAGATGGGCTAAAAATATATATTACAAATACACCGATAGAATTGAAAGTTTTGGCATAGATGAATGTTGGCTTGATGTTACTGAATCTGTAAAATTATTTGGAGATGGGGAAAAGATAGCTAATTTGATAAGAGAAGAGATAAAAGAAAAATTAAAAATAACTATATCAGTTGGAGTAAGTTATAATAAAATTTTTGCAAAATTAGCAAGTGATTTAAGAAAGCCTGATAAAGTAACTGTAATTTCAAAGGAAAATTTCAAAAATATAGTATGGCCTTTGGAAATAGATAAAATGATAGGTATAGGTAAAAAGACTAAAGAAAAGTTAAATAGATATGGTATTGAAACACTAGGTCAACTTGCTAATACTGATGTAGATTTTCTAAGATCACTTTTAGGTGTTGTTGGTTTATATTTATACGAAAATGCAAGAGGAAATAATAATAGTAGAGTATTAAAATTTAATGAGAGTTTGCCGATAAAAAGCATAGGCAGATCTTTAACTTTAAAAACAGATGTATTAAACAATAGCCAAGCAAAGATGGTTTTTGCTCATCTTTCTCAAAAAGTAAGCCATTGTCTTATAGAAAATAATTTTGTATCAACTACAATTCAAATAACTATAAGGGATAATCTCTTGGTTTCAAGAAATTATCAAATGACAGGCTTTTATCCTACTTTTTCTAGCAAAGAATTAGTCTTTTTTGCAATGAAATTGCTTAATGAAAATTATAATCGGAAAAATCCCATAAGATCAATTGGGCTAAGGGCAATGGATCTTTTAGATGCAAGATGTATTTATCAAATAGATATATTAAACAATTTAAAAAGACATCAAAAAAATCAAAACTTAGAAAGGGCTATCTATAAAATAAGAAAGAAATATGGGAACAAAGCAATTTTTTACGCTTCTTTATTAGATAATAATCATATATCAAAAAATGAAAGTTCTCATGTAATGCCTGCTTTCAGCTATTAATTTAATTAAAATCAGAGGCGAGAAAAGTAAAATTCTCGCCTTTAATTGAAATTAAAAAAATTCTTTTTCTGTAAGTATGAAATCTAATTTTTGATCATTTTCATCAACTATGACTTTATTTTCTTTTTGAAAAGAATAGAATATTCCAATATATCTACTTTTATGGCTTCTAATATAATTATCATAATAGCCTCCGCCATAACCTAATCTATTTTTAAAAATATCAAAACAAAGACCAGGACAAATAGTCAAATCGGGTTTTTTAAATTCCTCTGTGTTTTTAACTGAATAGATGCCAAATTTATCTTTGTATAATTGATCGTAATCATAAATCCTTGTAGCTATCATGATTGATTTATCAATTATCTTAGGTACCAAAACAATTTTTTGATCATCTAAAGCCTTCTTTATCAATTTGTGAGTATCAATTTCTGAAGGCATTGATACAAAGGTAAAGATGGATTTAGCTTTTTTATAAAAGGGATTTTCAATTAGATTACTAAATATTAAATTGTCCAAATTATTTTTTTTATCTTCATTTAAGTCATTTCTAAGTGAAATATATTTATTTCTCAATTGTTTTTTCATCTATTTATCCAATCTAGTTACAAAGTATTTTCTTTTAAAGACTTCTCTATAGCTTGCAATAACTTCAGCTCCAATAATTATTATGTGAGATACTAAAAATATCCATATAAATAAGGCCATAAATCCGGCTAATGTTCCATAAACTAGGCTCATATTTGAGATATTATTTACAAAATAGGAATATATAAAGCTAATTAAAATTATTGATAAGCTAGAAAAACTTCCTCCAAGCATTGCCTCAGATAATGTGATTCTACTGGCTTTAGTACTTCTAGGTGCCATTTTATAAAAAAAAGTAAAAGCAATTAGAAGGATAAAAAATGGAAGCAGTCCATTAAAGAGACTCCAGATATTTTCAACTTGTTCATATGTGATTTCTCTATCAATTATTGTCAAAGCTCTATTTAAAATTCCTAAAATTTGCGTATTAAAAATTTCAAATACAAGCATAAAAAGGATAATCGCAAAGAAACCGAAAGTATAAAATATACTTACGATCCTTTGTTTTATTATCTTTCTTTTAGTTTTTAAACCATATGCTATATTAATTGATGTAATCAATTTGTTAATGCCTGTTGAGGCTGACCATATTGCAAAAAATATACCCAAAGACAATCCCAATGAACTGGAGGTGTCTATAATTATATCTACTAAAGAGTCTAGTATATCTCTACTTGTAGGTGGTACAGATTCAAGCATCTCTACAATTACATTAAGATAATCGCTTAAAATGAAACTTGATAAGTTTATAAGGACCATTAAAAGAGGAATGGTGGCAAATATCATGTAGTAAGAAAGAGAAGATGCCATCATTAAAATATCATCTTTTATAAGTCTGGCTATTAAATTTATAAAGAATTTTCTAGTGGTTTGTTTAATGCTATTATCAATCATTTTAGATGCTCATCAAACCATTTGAGAATCTCAGTGATTCTTTTAATCCTTGCTTTTGGTTTTCCACTTCTAGATAATTCATGATTTTCGTCTTTAAATATATACATCTTAGTTTCTACATTATTTAACTTGATAGCACTATACATTTGTAGTCCTTGTTCAAGAGGACATCTATAATCGCAATCTGAGTGGATAAATAAAGTAGGAGTTTTTACATTTTTTGCATATTTTATAGGTGATTGATTCCACATTTTTTCAAGATTATCCCACATATTAGAATCAGTTTGATCAGAAGCAAAATAAAATCCTATATCACTTACACCATAAAATGAGGTCCAATTTGATATAGAGCGTTGAGAATTGGCAGCTTTAAATCTATCAGTATGTCCAATTATCCAATTAGTCATAAAGCCACCATAACTTCCACCTAAAACTCCTAATCTATCTTTGTCAATTTGCGGATATTTATCTAAAACACAATCTGTAAAATTCATTAGATCTTCATAGTCTATATTGCCATACTTTCCTCTAATATCT
Organism: Tissierellia bacterium; assembly: GCA_030527425.1. Taxonomy (GTDB): domain Bacteria; phylum Bacillota; class Clostridia; order Tissierellales; family Peptoniphilaceae; genus JAUNAV01. The sequence continues at coordinate 7,068 of JAUNAV010000031.1, read as the reverse complement.
GAGTATTTAACTCCATGGGAACTAGAACCATGTGGATTTGTATAAAATACGAAGTAACCATTTTTAGCATATATTTGGTGTTCATGGTGATATATATCTGAAAATACAGTTTTAGGGCCGCCATGAATCGATAAAAGCGCAGGATATTTTTTGTTTTGATCATAATCTTTAGGAAAAAGTACATATCCTAAAAGTTCACTGCCATTAGATTTAAAAGTAAAAGTTTTGATTTTTTCCGGTTTTACTGTGGATTTACTCTCTACTATTTTTTTATCATTTAAATAAATCTTTGATAGAGACTCCTTTGTCATAGTAATAAGAGCTAAATTATCATCTATAAGATCAAAGTCTTCTACATTTTCTTTATCATAAATAAGCTCTACTTTGCCGCAATTATCGATTTTAAATAATTTAGATTTATCTTTTTGAGTAGCTATAAAATATATTTCATTTTTACTTTTTTTGATTGTTTTAAAATGCCCATATCTAACATCTGTACCAACAGAATTACCAAAATCCATATCAAAATTATCATCTGTAATTTTTTTAAGATCAGTTCCATCAATATTAATTGAGTATACAAAAGGATCCTGGTTTATACCATGATTTTTCATATCATTTCCTATAAAAAATATTTTTTTATCCAATAGGAATATATCATAGATCGAAAATTTTTGTTCTAAAATCTTTTTGTTAGTGTTATTTTTTAAGTCATATACGAAAATGTCATCATAAAGATTCATAAGTCCATTTGGATATTTTCCATTTACATATACAAAAAAATCTTCATCTATATCAAAGGCAGAAATTTGATCTTCTTTTTGGGTATTGATTATATTTTTGATTTCATTTTTTTCTTTGTCATAGATAAAAAATTCCTCTTGCTCAAATTTTAAATAAGATGAACCATTAAACCAAAATGGCAAAGTATCTATTTTTTGATAATAAGAATTCTCATTATCTTTCTTTTTTTCCTCTTCGGTTTTTTTATTTGAGGCTTTTATTAGAAATATATCATCTTTTAGTTCTTTTATAAAAGATATATTTTTTTCTAATTTGAAATATTCGCTAGCAATTGAAGGATTTAGATCTTTTTTGTATATATAATCATATTTTTCATCTGATCTTTTAAATAAAAGCTCATTTCTATGATTGAATAAAAAAGTATTTACATCCTTAAAGTCAGTTACTTGATATAGTAAGTCTAGATCTTTATTGTATTGATATAAGTCTGATTCATATTTATTATCATCTAAATTTGCTTTAGTTTTTATAAAAGCAATATTTTTACCATCATATGAGATTTTAACATCGGAATTGAAATCATAATCAACAAAATCTTTAATTTCTAAATTTTTCATAATATCTCCTATTTAAGTTTTTCTACATTATTATATATCTTATCAAATAAGATCAATATCTTGTTTAAATCATAATTAAATACCTTGTAATAAGTGCTTTTAGAATCATTTGTATATTCTATATGATCTAGTCGTAAAAGTTTTTTGATTTTTTCTCTAAGATCATTGTCTATAAAAGGTATGTACTCATTTTCTGACATTTCATTTAATAATGAAATTAACAAGTAAAATTGCGAGTTTATATTGTGGATATCAGAGACTGTAATATTTTCTCTAATTCGAATTTTTTGATTGGCCTTTAATTGTCCAACTTGCGAATTTAATTGATTAATATCGGAAACCAAAATATTATTATTTACTTTTTCGCTTTTAAGTATTTTTTCGAAATTCACTATACAATCATTATAAGTCTTATTGTAAAGCTTATAAAGCATGACTTTCACTTTGGGAGGAGCAAGGAAATAATTTGTAAAAAACCCAACACCTTGACCTATAAATGATATCAAAAGCCTATCTAGTGTATACTCATAAAAAGTCATATCTGGATTATTATATAAAATAATCATCAAAAATACTATACAACCAAGCACAATTGAATTTAAAAATCCAAAAATATTGCAAAAGTAAATAATTAGAGATATACCTAGAAATATCCCTAGTGGATTTTGCAGGCCAATTTGGACGAAAATTACTCCAATCAAAGCACCAATTAGAGTAGCTATAATTCTATTGATTGCCATTTGCAAAGAATCATATACATTTGGCTTTAAGCAAATTATAGCTTCAACGCCAGCAAATGAAGGATTGGTTACATTTAAAAATTGGCATATTGCAATTGCAATACTCGTTGCAAGAGCAGTTTTAATTGCCCTCATTCCAAATTTGTAACTAGTTTTTACTTTCATAATTCACCTCATTTAGCTTATTATAACATAGATAATTAAAAGTTTTCATTTTTTGATTAAAAAAATGTTTTTAGGGTAAATATTAAATAACACAAATTATAAGGAGGCCTTATATGAAACTTAGAATACAAGGTAAAAATTTTAAAGTTGGAGACGGTTTAAAAAACTTATCTGATGAAAAATTTGGAAGACTTGACAAATACTTTCATAAAGAACAAGAAATGGATGTTAAATTTTCCGATTTAGGGGTTGATAAAATCGTCGAAGCAACAATTTTTCTAAAGGGTGGAACCATCCTTAGAGCAGAAGAAACAACTGAAGATTTTGCTAATTCAATTGATGAGGCCATGGATTCATTAGTTAGACAAATAAGAAAACACAAAACAAAATTACAAAGCAAAAAATTTAATGGCGAGACTATAAAATTTGATTCATTTGAAACGGTTGAAGATGATGACGAACAGGAAGAATCAAAAATAGTAAGAGTTAAAGAAATACCTGTTAAGCCAATGAGCAAAGAAGAAGCTGTTCTTCAGATGGATCTATTAAATCATAATTTCTTTGTTTTCACAGATGCTGAAACTATGAATGTACATGTTGTTTATAAAAGAAGAGATGGAAATTATGGACTTATAGTACCAAGCCAAGAATAAATTTTTAAGAAGGCTATTAAGCCTTCTTTTTAATTGGATTAATAAAATTTTAAGTGAATATTTTAAGCTTATATGATATACTAATATGCGTGTAATAAAAATTAGTCAAGAAGTTTTACATTTTATTATTGGAACTATTTATATAAAAGATAAATTGTTAATAAAAGCAAAGATGGTAAAATAGTAGAAGAGAATAAATGAGGTGATAGTTTGGGTATATTAAATAAGCTTTTTGGCTCATTTAGTGAAAAGGAAATTAAAAACAATCAAAAACTCGTAGATAAAATCCTACAACTAGATGAACCAATGCAAAAATTGACAGACGAACAATTAAAACATAAAACAATAGAATTCAAAGAGAGACTAAAAAAAGGAGAAACTCTTGATGATCTTTTAGTTGAGGCTTTTGCTGTAGTAAGAGAAGCAAGCAGCAGAGTGTTAGGTATAAAACAATATCCAGTACAATTATTAGGTGGAATAGTACTACACAATGGACAGATCGCTGAGATGAGAACTGGAGAAGGTAAGACATTGGTTGCTACCTTGCCAGCATATCTTAATGCACTAGAAGAAAAGGGAGTACATGTTGTAACAGTAAATGACTATCTTGCTAAACGTGATATGGAATGGATGGGCAAGGTATATAATTTCTTAGGCCTTAGTGTTGGCTGCATTCTTTATGGATTAGACAATAAACAAAGACAGGATAATTACAATTGTGATATTACTTATGGTACTAATAATCAATTTGGTTTCGATTATCTAAGAGATAATATGGTTATTTACAAAAAGGATATGGTACAAAGAGATCTTCATTATGCAATTGTAGACGAGGTCGACTCAATTTTAATAGACGAGGCAAGAACACCTTTGATCATATCAGGTCAAAGTGGAAAATCTACTGATACTTATGTACATGCTGATACTTTTGTAAAAGGACTTGAAGGTAGAATACTAGATCCTAATGAAGATGAAAAGAAAGATCCTTTTGACAGAACATTTAAAGTTGAAACAGTTGATTATTTAATAGATGAAAAAAGAAAAACAAGTAATTTAACTGAACAAGGTACTCAAAAGGCAGAAAAATTCTTTGGCATAGAAAATCTTTCTGATCCAGAAAATATGGAACTTGCTCATTATATCAACAATGCTCTTAAAGCTAATTACACAATGAAAAATGATATTGACTATGTTGTAAAAAAAGGCGAGGTAATGATAGTTGATGAGTTTACAGGCCGTATTATGCAAGGAAGAAGATATTCAGACGGTTTACATCAAGCTATAGAAGCTAAAGAGGGCGTGGAGATAAAAAGTGAGTCTAAGACTTTAGCTACAATTACATTCCAAAATTATTTTAGAATGTATGATAAATTATCTGGTATGACAGGTACAGCAAAAACTGAAGAAGATGAATTTTCTGAAATCTATAAATTAGATGTAGTTGAAATACCAACAAATAGGCCTGTTCAAAGGAAAGATGCCAATGATTTTGTATATGTAAATGAAAAGGCTAAGTATGATGCCATAGTTAAAGAGATTGAACAAGTGCATAAAACAGGTCAGCCAATACTTGTAGGTACAATTTCAATAGAAAATTCTGAAAAACTTTCAAAAATACTTAGAAAAAGAGGCATTAAACATGTTGTTTTAAATGCTAAAAATCACGAAAGAGAAGCAGAAATTGTTGCACAAGCTGGTAGACTTGGATCTGTTACAATTGCTACAAATATGGCAGGACGTGGTACTGATATTATGCTTGGTGGTAATGTTGACCATATGGCTATGCAAAAATTAAAAAGAGAAGGCCTTTCTGAAGATGTACTAGAACAAGTTGATTCTTTTGCAGATACTGACAATCAAGACATTTTAAAAGCAAGAGAAAAATATAGAAGACTAAAATCACAATATAAATCTGAAATTGAGGAAGAATCTAAAAAAGTTTTAGATGCAGGTGGACTATATATAATTGGTACAGAAAGACATGAATCAAGACGTATAGATAATCAGCTTAGAGGACGTGCTGGTCGTCAAGGCGATCCAGGAAGATCAAAATTCTTTGTATCTCTAGAAGATAATTTGATGAGGTTATTCGGTGGAGAGATGATGCAAAAATTCATAAATAGTGGATCTTTCCCAGAAGATGAACCAATAGATTCTAGACTTGTAACAAGAAGTATTGAAAAAGCGCAAACAAAAGTTGAAGCAAATAACTTTGCTACAAGAAAAAGAGTATTGCAATATGATGATGTTATGAATGTACAAAGAACAATCATCTATGATGAAAGAAGACAAGTATTATATGGCGAAAACATGAAAGATACCATTCTAAAAATGTTAAAAGACGTCATAGAAACAGATGTCTACTCATTTACCAATGAGCAAATTAAGCCTGAAAATTGGGAAATGACGGCAATGTTAAATCATCTTAAGAGTCTTCAATTACCAGTTCAAAGACTTCATTTTGAAAATATCAATGAATATGATCAACAAAAATTGATTGATTATATTTATGAAGAATGCGCTAAAAGATATGAAGAAAAAGAAGAAGAATTTGGCGAAGAAAATATGAGGGAGCTCGAAAGAGTTATCTTATTAAGAGTAGTTGATACAAAATGGATGGATCATATTGATGCAATGGATCAAATGCGTCAAGAAATTGGCGTTAGAGCGATGGGTAATGAAGATCCAGTAAGAGCATACACCAATGAGGGTTATGAAATGTTTGAAATGATGACAAAATCCATTCAAGAAGATACAATTAGGATGATGTTCTCAGTTGAAATAAAAAATAAACCTGAAAGAAAAAGAGTCGTAGATGAAACTAAAGAGAATGAAGTTTCTGAAGGTGCAAATAAAACTATAACAAAAGATAAAAAAGAAAAAATAGGTAGAAATGATCCATGCTGGTGTGGTTCAGGCAAGAAATATAAGCATTGCCATGGAAAATTAGCAGATTAGGAGTTATATGCAACAAATTTACGAATTAAAAGAGAAATTAGACGAATTAAATAAAATTATCGAAAATATCGGAGGTTCTCTTTGACCCTGTAAGTTTAGAAGGAAAAATAAAAGAACTTGAGAAAAAAACTACAAAACCTGATTTTTGGGATGATAGCTCAAAAGCTCAGGAAATAATGTCTGAATTATCAGATTATAAAGACACTTTAGGTGATTATAAAGATTTTAGTAAAAAGCTTGATGATATAAAAGATATAATCGAGCTTATAGAATTAAGTGATGAAGAAGAAGCAGATACAATACAAGAGGTATCTAATAATTTAGAAGAACTTAAGGGAAAGATTAATAAATTTAAGATAAAATTACAACTTGATGGTGAGTATGATACTAATAATGTATATATGACCATACATGCAGGTGCAGGTGGACTAGAAGCTACAGACTGGGCTAGTATGCTTCTTAGAATGTATCAACGATATTTTGACAAAAAAGGATATAAATACGAGGTTACAGATATAAATGAAGAGGATCAGGCTGGCATAAAATCTGTGAGTATGTTAGTAAAAGGAAGATATGCCTATGGTTATTTGAAATCTGAAAAAGGAGTTCATAGACTGGTAAGAATTTCACCATTTGACTCGTCAAGCAGAAGACATACTTCTTTTGCTTCTGTAGATATATTTCCACAAATCGAAGATAATTCTGAAATTGAAATAGATCCTAAAGACTTGAGAATTGATACTTTTAGAGCATCTGGAGCCGGAGGGCAGCATGTTAATATGACAGATTCTGCTGTAAGAATTACTCATATACCAACAGGAGTTACGGTAAGTTGTCAATCTGAAAGAAGTCAAATTCAAAATAGACAGACAGCTATGAATATGCTTTATGCTAAACTAGTTCAAATAAGAGAAGAAGAACAAAGAGAAAAAATAGAGGATATTCAAGGCAAATACACTCAAATTGCTTGGGGAAGCCAAATTAGATCATATGTTTTTCATCCGTACAATATGATTAAAGATCATAGAACAAATGAAGAGACTGGAAATGTATCAAAGGTGATGGATGGAGATTTAGATATATTTATAGAAAGCTATTTAAATAGCAATTAATTGTTAAAAAAAGACTTAGCGGAGTGAACTGAACCCCAAAATCCGGAATACGGATGGAGGGGTTTTTTCATGCCAAACT
>JAUNAV010000087.1 GCA_030527425.1 Tissierellia bacterium | reverse complement strand
CGAAAAAGGATTATAGGTTACCTTTAACAACCTAAATACATTATATAAGGAGGTAGTATGGAAAAATTTAAAAAAGTTCCCATACCAATATCTGGGCTCATGCTAGGTCTTTGTGGTTGTGGTAACCTTTTAGCAAGCTATTTTATAGGATTTAAAATACTTTTTGGGCTATTATCTACATTAATTGGAATTTTCATATTGATGACAATATTTGCCGATTTAGATGCATTTAAAAAACAGATGGAAAATCCAGTCATTGCATCAGTATTTGCAACTTTTCCCATGGCACTTATGATTTTAAGTACCTATATTTTAAAATTGGGTATTTTAGCAAAGACTTTATGGTACATAGCATTTATTTTGCATATAATATTAATCATTTACTTTACAATCTTTCATATTTTAAGACTTGATATCAAAAAAGTATATGCAGGCTATTTTATTGTATATGTCGGAATTGTAGTAGCATCGATGACATCAAAGGCATTTGATCTAAACAATATTGGGAAAAAGGCCTTTTATTTCGGGCTTATTAGCTACATTCTATTGTTGATTTTAGTAAGCTATAGATATATTACATTAAGAGATATCGATGATTCGCTAAAGCCATTATTTGCAATCTATGCAGCACCTGGAAGTCTTCTTGTTGTGGGATATGTGTCGGCCTTTGAACAAATAAATATGCTATTTTTAAGCATGCTTTTAATCATCTCCCAATTGATTTTCTTTATGGTGATTTTAAAGGTATTTAAATTGTTCAGGGGAAGGTTTTATCCGTCATTTTCAGCATTTACATTTCCATTTATAATAACTGCAACTGCATTAAAACTTTCAAATGCTTTTGTTTATAAATCAAATGGACTTTTCATTTTGGCAAATGTAGAGATAGTTTTTTCGGTAATTGTGTTGGTGTATGTATTTTTAAAATACATGAAATTTATAAGAAAGTAGGAGATTATGGATATAAGACAATCAGCAATAGAGATAAAAAAATACTTGGACTTAGACAGACTTCCTGTGGGCGTAAGATTTTTAAGGACAAAAGAAGAATATGACAATTCGCCTGCAAGAGTTAGAGACTCTAAAATAACTTATTGCAATAGCGTTCATTTTGCAAGCATGGGCGATGGTTTAAAACTTAAAAAAGAGCATCAGGCATGTCCTAAAGGATCTTTTGCACTTGGATTGACACCAGAACCAGAGGGTGTTAAAAATGGACAAGTCAGGTATAATTTGGGACTTTATGACACACTTGAGACAAGTAAGAAAATGAGCGAAAAGACCAATTTTATAAAAGAAGAGATTTATGCAGTTGAACTTATGCCACTTGAACAGTGCGAAAAAGAACCAGATGTGGTAATAGTGGTATCAGGCAGTTACAATATCATGAGACTCATTCAAGGTTATTCATATAAACATGGCTATAGCCCAAATATTAGCACCGTTGGACTTCAGGCACTTTGTAGAGACTTAACAGCATATCCATTTAATGAGGATGATATCAATATATCCTTCTTGTGTCCTGGAACAAGACTTGTCGCCAATTGGAAAGAACATGAACTGGGCTTTGCAACGAGCATTTCCAAATGGTATGACATAGTTGAAGGAGTTATTAAAACGACAAATCCATTTGAAAGGGATAAGAACAAGAAAAAGATAGAGAAAAAAATGGATGATGATCAAAAGAAAGAATTAGAATTTGGTCACAACTACGATTCAGGCGCCTATTTTGGAGGAAAGGTTGAAGAATAATCATATTTTGATATAATAATTAAAACGAAAGGTATTAAAATATGAATTATTCATTAAAGCTATATCTAAACTCAAAAGATGTGATGATATTTCTTGTGCTTGGTGAAAATATTTGAAGTCTTTTGCATATGAAAAGGCATTTATTATCTTCGAAGATCTGACTGGCAAAGGGATTTTAATTATATGTATCCAAGTATTTATAGGGATAAATCTGAGTTTATGAAGGATCAATTGATAAAAACAAATAAGATCAATGTAAAAATCTTTCCACTTATGAACAATATGAAACAAGAAGAGTTAA
>JAUNAV010000030.1 GCA_030527425.1 Tissierellia bacterium | reverse complement strand
GGAGTAGATAAATGATATACAAATGCGAAAATATAGTAAAAAAGTATGATAAAAAAATTGTCTTAAATAAATTATCTTTTTCGATTACACAAAATAAAGTCACTTGTATTTTAGGACATAATGGTTCCGGAAAGACCACTTTAATTAAATCTTTATTATCCCTTCTACTTATCGATGAAGGTGAGATTTTCTTTGAGGGAAAAAATCTTAAAAAATACAAAGAAAAGGATTATTATCCTAAAGTTTCGGCAGTTCTTGAAGGAAATAGAAACATCTATTGGTATCAAACTGCTTTAGAAAATATTTATTTTTTTGGATACTTGAAAGGGCTTAAGAAAGATGATATTAAAAATAAAGCGGATAGATTATTAAGAGTTTTTGACCTATATGAGCAAAGAAACCAAAAGGTTAGTCAGTATTCCAGAGGAATGCAGCAAAAACTTGCAATAATAATTTCGCTTTTAAATGATCCTCTCGTATTATTTTTAGATGAGCCAACACTTGGTCTTGATGTAGTAAGCAAACACAATATGATAAAGATCTTAAAAGAGATATCAAAAAGTACTACCATAGTTTTAACGACCCATCAGATGGATGTTGTAGAAAAATTAGCGCAAAATATTATATTACTAGATCATGGAAATATTTTATTTGATGGAGATATTAAACAACTAAAAGATAAAGAAAAGAAGGATAGTTTGAGAATGGAAGTCTATGATCCTAAAAGAATTACTGCAGAAATTTTTAAACAAAATTTCATAAAACAAGAAGGATCCATTAGCCTTATTGATTTTAAAAGAGATAATTTTGATTTTAATGAGGTGGATAATACGCTTAGAGAAAATGGGCTTGAATTGATCAATCTTAAATTAAAGGATAATAATATAGAAGATATATTCCTAAAACAAGGAGAAAATAATGATTTTTAATTTAGTAAAGGCAGAATTTAATAGATATAAAGTTGAAATATTGAATTATTATCCTGATCAAATAGTCGATATCATAATAAAATATCTCTTATTTATGGTCATCTTTAAGACTAATACAATTGCAAATTTTGCAGGCGTTTTGGCATATCTATATTGGAATATCGCATCGACTTTGATTTCAGAGATTTCAATAAGTATGAGCAGTGAAAAGCAAATTGGGACAATTGATCAATTAATGTTAAATCCATTTCATCTAACATACATAATTGTAATAAGATCATATGTAGTATTTCTTTTTGCTCTATTAAAAAGTGCAATTTTAATAGCAATAATATCCTTGAGTTTAAAAGAAATTAACTTTTTGATAAATGTAGAAATGATTTTAATATTTTTAATATCATTAATTGGATTTACAGGGCTTGGACTTATACTTTCTGCACTTACATTAAAATATGTAAAAATAGCATCATTTGAGCAACTTTTTATGTATGGATTATTGATAGTTTCAACTGTAGCCATAAAAGCAGATAGCTATAAAGGTATAATTTTCTACTTATTAAAAATATTTCCTTTTACAAATGCCATCTATTTGTCTGATTTAAGCTTAAAGGCTGCTATAGGGATTAATGATTGGTCATTATTTGTATTAACAAATATCATAGTGTTAATAATAGGCTATAAAGTATTTGATATATTCCTAAAATATGCAAAAAAGAAAGGGATAATTAATAGTTACTAATATGTTTGAATTTGATTTTCTAAAATAACTGTTAGAAGATAGAGTGTATAAATATGTCAATCGATGGATATAATGAAATACATGATCAACTAAAAAACTAGATGGAGAAAGTTCTTATATAAAAATAATAAATAACCTAAAAATAAGTAAAATCAATATTATAGATGTAATAATCATTTAATTAAAGAAATTAAAACTGATAAAGTAAGTTTAATAAAATATATATTTATGCATAGAGCTTGTTATAGTTGATTTAACAAGCTCTATTTTTATATTACCTAATCATACAAAGCTCTTGTCTTCAAGAAATATGGAAAAAAATAAAAAAAAAAGAAAAAAATTTGACAAAAAAACATTTTTATAATATACTATCTGTAAGCTAATAAATTATTGATTAGCACTTTCGAAAGTTATTGAAAAGAGGAGGTATGGAAATGAAAGAAGTAACAACTGTTGTTAAAGAAGTTGTTTTTCCACAATGTGGATGCGCAATAGGATCTTGTGTAAATAAAAGTGAAACACATTAAATAAAAGTTAATAGCTCTAGAGCTAATACATAAAACTGATATTAGAAATACAATTAAATAAAAAAGGAGTAAAAATGTTTTATCCAAAAAAACAAGTTTACATTAAAAATAGAGTTTTTTATGATTTGAATGATATGAAAATATTTCAAATAGATAATGAAATAGAAGATATTTTTTATAATCTATACTATGGCAAATCCATAAAAAATAAAAACGAAAATTATGCATTAATAAAAAATCATTATTTTAAAGAAAAAAACGATAACAAAGATGAACTAAATAACTTCAATTCCAAAATTACAAATATACAGATAAAAATTAGCAATAAATGTAATATGAATTGTGAATATTGTTTTGCAAATAAAGGAAATTATAATAAAAAAGATGTGATAATGGATAATGAAGTATTAGATAAAATAGCAGAATTTGTATTGAATAGAAAACAAGTAAAAAAGATATCTTTTTTTGGTGGTGAACCTTTATTAGATTATAAGGGGATAATTAGGTTTGTAAAAAAAGTAAATAGAAAAGATATTTTATATTCCATAGTCACAAATGCAACCATATTAAATGATGAGATTATAAATCTTTTAAAAGAATTTAATATTAAGTTAATTGTAAGCATTGATGGGGATGAAAAAACACATGATAAGTACAGAAGGTTTAAGAATGGAGAAAAATTTTTAAAATTAATTGATAATAACGTAGAAAAGCTAAATGATGAAAATATAAAAATCTCGATGATTGAAGCAGTATATACAAAAAATAGTGAAAAAAACTTTACAAAACATGAATTAGCAAATATTTTACATGAAAAGTATAAAGTACCAATTATAGGCATATCTGATGTAATTAGTGAAGATAATAATTTAATTGTTAGCAATGATTTGAAAGAAAATGATACAGAATTTGTTATAGAAAAAATTAAAAATGAAGAATTTTTTTATATTTCAAATTCATATAATATAATATCTAGATTGCTTGAAAGAAATAAGTCTAATTTTTTTTTGTGGTGCTGGACTAAGTTCAATATTTATTAATGAAAAAGGTGGTATTTATCCATGTCATTTATTTGAAGAAGATGATAAATTTTATATGGGTAATATTTTTGATGTAGATGAAGTAGAAATAAATAATTCTTATATAAAATCAATTGGAAAATTACAAAAATATTCAAAGGATAAAATTAAAAATTGTAATGAATGCATAGCTAAATTTTGGTGTTCTATTTGTATAGGAGCTGACAAGGAAGTTAAATCTTGTAATGATTTTAAAAGATGTGATGAAAAAATACTTTTAACAAAAAAAACTTTGGATAAATTTTCTCAATTAATTAACAGTGGAGAATTAGTAAATTTTCAAGTAAAGTAGGTGATTTGAATGAAAAAATTATTCAAAGATAGGATGGATTTAACTATTTATTTAGCAATAGTTATTTTATTTACTTTCTTTTCTATAGCTGAGGCTTATTTGCCAGGAATTATTATTGATCAAATAAAAAATAAATCTATAGTTAAAAATTTAGTTAAAATTATAATATATTCAATTTTTATAATTATAATATGTAATTTTTTTCTATATCTTAAAAACCAAAAAGAGCTTAAAATAAGAAGAAATTTTATGATTGATTTAAAAAATAATATTGCTAAGGCTATTTTTTCTAAAGATATTGTCGAATTCAATAATATAGGCAAAGACTATTTTCATAATTTATTGACAAAAGACATAGAAATTTATGATTCAGCCATAAATGTTTCATATTTTCGTATAATAGAATCAATAATAGCATTTTTAATAACTTCTATATTTTTAATAGGAATTAAGCCTGTATTTTTTCCAATATCTTTAATTTCAGTTGTTTTATCTATGATAATACCTAAAATATTGAATAAAAAGAAAGATGCTTGCAAAAAGAATTATTCGAAAGAAAATGAAAAATTAATATCATTTATAAAGGATTCTATTTTTGGCAGCAATGTAATATATGATTTTGGTATATTCAATATAATTGAAGAAAAGTTTAAAGAAAAAAACAAAAAAGTTTTATCTAAAGATGAGAATTTATCAAGATTAAATTATATTATAGAATCTGAAACTTTCTTCACTGGTTTTTTATTTATTTAGTTGTTCTATCAATAGCGGTTTTTGTGTATATAAAAGGAGAAATATCACCAGGTGAGGTGATTGTGGCTTCACAACTAACTAATATGATAAAATCGCCAATAATTAAAATAGTAAATTCTTATTATGAAATTAAATCAACAAATTATATAAAAGAAAAATTTAATATCGAATACAAAGAAGATAAGAAAGAAAAAATATATTTTGATAAAATTCAAATTAGAAATCTTAGTTTTTCTTATAAAAATAATATTATTTTTAAAAAAGCTAATATAGATTTTTTAAAAAATAAAAAATATCTTATTGTAGGAAAAAGTGGCGAGGGAAAGAGTACTTTGATGAAGATATTGCTTAAAGAATTACCGTATGAGGGAAGTATTAAAATTAATAAAGAATTGAAAGATATAAGTTTTTCTAGCTTATATGATTTAATTGTACCTGTATTTCAAAAAACTATAATTTTTAATGATAGTATAGATTTTAATATTAAATTAAATGAAAAATCAAAAAATAACCTTCTTGATATTGTCAAAGAAAAAACTGAGATTAAAAGTTTCCAGTCTAATAGATTAATAGAAGAAAATCACAAAAATTTCTCGACAGGACAAATGCAAAGGATCCAATTAGCTAGAGCTTTCTATAGGAAAAGAAATATTTTTATTTTAGATGAAGCTTTTTCATCAATAGATTATGAAAATCAATTGAAAATTGAAAAAGAGTTAACAAAGATAAATGCAACAATTATTAATATTTCTCATAGAATCACAGAAAAAATTGTTGATCTATATGATTATGTTATTTTTGTTGAGAATAATAAGCTTAATCTTTTTGGGATAGATGAAGCAAAGAAAAAGTTAGAAGAGAATGGTTTTTATGAAAAAGATAATATTTAAATCAAAGTTAAAAATACTAATTTCTATTATATTAATTTCTATATGCTCATTTATGAATATTTATATAGCATTTGGTTTTAAGAATATATTAGATTATTTAAATATTAAAAATTTAGAGAGCTTAAAAAATGAGATTTTAATAGTTTTGGTCATCATTATATTTACTACTATTTTAATATTTATAAAAAATTTATATTTGAAGCATTTTAAAAATTCTATAATATTTGAGTATACAAATAGAATATTTAAAAATATAATTAGAAATGATCAAATAGACTTCAAATCTGGAGAGATAATATCACAATTAACAAATAAAATCCCTATGACTATAAATACCCAACTTGAGACTTTATTTACTATAATAGAGGCTATAATTTTGTTTATATTCTCTCTTATTTCTCTTATATTAATAGATATAAAAATAGCTCTGATTATTTTATTTTTAAGTATTATAATGGTTCTAACACCAAGGATATTTAAAAATAAATTAAGGTTAAAAAATAATATTTTTTTAAATAGTTTAAATGAATATAACCAAAGACTATCTGAAACATTTTATGGTTTCAGGATAATTAAAAGCTATAAAGCATATAATATTTTTAAAAATCGTTTAAAAGAAAAAGCTATTGATAATGAACAAAAAAACTATGAATATAAAAATTTATCTCAGAAAATAAATTCATTCTTAAATGCAGTTAATTTTCTAATCCAAATTACAATATTATTAGTAGTTTCAGTACTTGTAGTATATAATAATCTTTCAATAGGATATATTCTAGCTGTAGGGCAATTGATGGATTTTTTAGCATCTCCCCTTTCTATTTTGATTGAAACAATTAATAATTTTAATTCATTTGAAGATGCAAAGTTTGAAATTGAAAAATTATCAAATAAAAATAAAGTATATGGAAATATTGAAAAGAAAAACTTTTATAACAAATTAGAAATAAAAAATGTTAATGTAGAATTTGAAGGAGAGAAGATCCTAAAAAATATTAATTTAGAATTTGAAAAGGGTAAAAAATATGTATTAGTTGGAGAAAGTGGAAGTGGAAAATCTACAATATTAAAATTATTAAATAATAAGATTAAACCAATATCTGGAAAAGTCTTTATTGATGGGGTGGATATTTCTACACTTTCATATTATTCATTAAAAAATTTATTTAAGATGGTATCATCTGATAATCATATCTTTAATGAAACAGTAAAATTCAATTTAAAATTGGGAGAGGATATAGAGGATAACAAAATAAGAGAGGTTTTAGATAAAGTGGATTTAGAATTTGTATATAAGAAAATGAATGAAAAATTTTCTGATTCTAAAGAAATTCTATCTTCTGGACAAAGACAAAGATTAGCTCTTTCACGAGCTCTTATCAGAAAGTCTCAAATATTATTATTGGATGAAATAAGTGCAAATTTAGATTATGAGAATTCAATAATTATTGAGAATATTATAAAAAATCTTCAATGTACTATAATAGCAATAAGGCATAGAATAGATAATAGTCTATGTAATTATGATAAAATTATATTAGTAAAAGATAAGAAGGCATATGAAATAAGTTTTGAGAAATTAAAAGAAGAATACTTAAAAAAATAAAAGCGGATATTTTCCGCTTTTAAATTACCTTTGAATTTTTTAATTTCTTTTTTAAAATTAAATGTAATCTTTTAAATATAAGACTTAGCACAATCATATTTAATATCATATTCAAAATACTTGTAGGAAGTCTTAGAACTATTTGAGTAAAGTAAGGGTTTCCAGTTAATTGACTTACCCATAATGAGGTCATTAAAATTGATGTTATTATTACATTTATAACTACTGCAATTATTATATTTTTAACATTAATAGGCTTTTTTTGGAAAAAATAATAATAAATAAATACCGTAACAATTTTATTTAATATAAATGGTGGATAAAATCCTCCTGGTGTAGGGAAAATCATATTTCCGATAATATCTGCTAGAATTGCTGCAATTATTGACATGTCAAGTGGCAAAAGTGAAGCCATGAGTGCGGTAATTAAAAAAGTAAATGAAAATTTTCTGTCTATAAAAGTTATAGCTAGAAAATTAGAAAAGATTATTGTAAGTGCAATAAATATTGCCATTGTCGTGATCATTCGTACATTTTTTAAACTTTTAAACATGTTAATACCTCCTATCTTTTAAAATATTATATCATCTTAAGAGATTTTTAAAAAACACAGCCAGCATAAGATAATTTTTTAACGATGTATTTATAAATATATCTCAATAAATACATTTAAAAAGCTAGCGATCGCTAGCTTATTGTTCTCTTTCATTTTCATATTTAACAAATTCAACAAAATCTCTTGAAAATTCATTTATGAAGTCATTATCATAAATTAAATAAAAATTTCTACTTGTATCAGGTTCGCAAATATCATACTCAATGAGGTCGTGTTTATCAGAGTTCATTGAAATTTTTGAAACAAATGAACATCCGATGCCATCTTCTACAAGTTTTTTAATCAGACTTAATGAATTTGCAGTTGTTTTTAGATTGATTTGAGGATTGTCATCTTCTAATTTATCAATCATTTGCCAGAAATTTCTGCTCGTTCCGCTTCCTTTTTCTCTTAAAATTAAAGGTTCTTGTATGAGCCTTTCAACACTTGGTTTTTGTGCAAATAATTCTCTATAATAGTCATTATTTCTTGCAATAAATGTCAATTTATCTGAGTAAATGGGGAAAAATTTCACATTGTCGATTATTTCGCTGATTCCAACAAAACCTAAATCGAGTTCATTTTTCTTTACTTTATCGACGATATCTCTACTATTTGATTCGTAAATTTTAATTTCAGTGATCTGATTTTTCTCCCTATATTTTTTTAAGAATTTTGGGAATATATAATCGCCTGGAATCGATGAGACGCCGATATTGATAATAGATTTTTTCTCAGAAAACTCTTTTAGTATATCATCTTTAATAGAAAGAAGTCTTTTTGATTGTCTGTAGAGACTTCTACCTTTTTGTGTTACAACAAAAGCTCTTGTGGTTCTTGTAAGAAGTTCACAATCAAGCTCACATTCCAATTGTTTTATCGTATTACTAACTGTTGGTTGGCTAATATCTAATTCTTTTGCAGTATTTGAAAATGATTTTAGTTCAACCAACTTTACAAAGATTTCTAATTGCTTTATTTCCATAATATACCTCGCTTACTCTGATTTTAGCTAAAAGAGAGAAATTTTTCAAGTCATATTTAAAATAACTAAATAAACAAGGCCTAAAGCAAATGCTTTAAGCCTTGTTTTAAAGGAATTTATTCCTATCAGTATCAAATTCTTTTTTTGAAATAAAAATCTGATCGATTTTTATATTATTCTCTTTTGCTATAATTTTAACTTTTTCGCTATCTTCTCCATTTTCCAAATAAATGGCCACACCGCAGCAATGATCTGCCTCACGAGGGGTTGGAGCTAATTGCAATTTTATACCTTCTTTTCTTAAAAGTTCAGAAAGTTCATTTGCAATCATAGCATTTTCAACTAATACAAAGTATTTCATTAATTAAGCATCTCTATAAAGGCACCGATTCTTGTCTTTAATTGTTCAGCATCTTCATCGGTATAGTCTGTTTCAATGCCTATACATGGAATATTTTTTTCAGCCAATGCTTTTTCTACAAAATAACCTTCAGTATCATAGATATTGCAGAATTTTAGGTTGATATCTATAACGCCATCAGCTTTATACTCATCTACTAGTCTTACAATATCATCAATTCTTGAAGTATTTGGAGTAAAGCATGCACAATTTATATTTCCTAGATATCTATCTACTAGATTTTTAACTTGTAAATCAATATCACCCATTGTTTCATCAACCTTCTTTTCAAAATATCTTACACCTGTACATAATTCTTCGCCAACAACAGCTCCGCCATTGGTCTCAATTATTTGATGCAATTTCCAATTTGGAATTGAAAGAGGAGTTCCTGTTAAAAGAATTCTTTTTGTTCCTTTTTCATATACATTTACATTTTCCTTTACTCTTTGGTCGAGTTCATCGCATAATTCATTGACCTTTTGTGTAAATCTTACAGGATCATCGTAGAATGCAATTTGAGTGATAAGTAGGCAATCACGTCCTGAAATTGGGACATTATCTAATTTTCTAAAATTATAAAGTCTTTGAAGTGCATCTCTTTTTTTATTTAGCATGACTATTGCATCATGTAGGCTTTCAGCTGTGATTTTATTTCCTGTCAATTCTTCTAATTTTTTGATATAATTTTTAACTTCTCTTTCCCATTTTTCAAAGTCTTCTTTTCTTTTCATTTGAGGAATATCCATTACATAGACTTCAGCATCTTCTGCTAAAATCTCCCATGCTTTTTTCTTTCCATCGCAAGTGGTTTCTCCTACAAATAAATCTGCAATTCTAAAAAATGGACATGTTCTATCAAATCTTGCTCCAAGGGATGCTTTTATGAGTGGGCATGTTGCTGTCGGAAGCTTTTTTTCACCTCCCGGAACCCAAAATTGTGAACCTGAGCATAAACCTGTTGCAATACCATTTGCAGCCCATACGACCTCATCTGGCACATGTATACAAAATGATCCAACTACCTTTTGGCCATTTTTTTGAGCCTCAATTAATTCAGCTGGTCTAACCCCGTGAATATCTGCAGTTACTGCGTTAAAATAGTCCATTTTTTCTGGTCTATTTTTTTGAGAAAGAAATACATCTCCAAAAGCTTGAGGTAATGCTTCGCATAAAAGATCGTGTTTTTCAACATCCATGTTTAAATCATTCCACATTTTGTGATTTTTATCCATATCTTACTCCTTGTATGTAGTATATTTTTTATTTTCTCCATATATACAATGCTTAAAGCTTATTTTTGAATCTTCTTTTGCTTTTATTATTTTTTTACCTTTAAGCTTATCGCATATGCCATATGGACAATTTGCCTTTAAAAAAGCATGTTTTTTATTGGTAACTGAAGCCTTCTCCAGTGCTTTATTTAAAATAGCAATTCTATCATCATATTCTGGAAGGAATTTAATGTAGAAAGCCAATTTAAATACATAATTATCTTCTAGATCACTTTCATATAGTCTATCTATCAGGACATTTATCTTTTTACTTAACTCTTTTGCATTTTCATATCTTTGTTTAGAAAATTCTTCTTTGTAATTTTCATCTAGATACTTTCTAATATCTTTGTCTTTAACGATATTTTTTTGTGTATTTTTAGCTAGTAATTCATTAAATTTTTTGCAATAATCATCTAGTACAAAAAATTTTGAAGAATAGATTATTGGACATTTTTTTGTCTTTAGATATGTCAATGTAGCATTTATTGGATCGCATATATTTTTTTCATTTGAAAATTTTAATATATGAAAGTCGAGGCCAATAATTGGAAAGGCATATATATTATATGCATAAAAGATCTCATCATTGACATCAGAAAAATATCCACATACCTTCTGATCCTCCAATTTCTTATACATAGCTATAACATAGGCATCACGCCTTATTTCTTCTGGATTTTCAAGATATTTCTTTATATTCATATCAAACTTGCACCAATGGCACCAGCAAAACGTCCATCTATATGACTTCTCACTTTGGCATTTAGTTTTTCTTCAAGTTTTTTCATTATATACTCATTATTTGAAAATCCGCCAGTGAGGAAATAATCATCGCTGCTAGGCTTTTTTGCTGCAAGCTTAGCTACTTTGCTAATTATTGAATTTATAATGCCAGCGCAAATATCTTCTCTTGGGGTGCCTTTTCCCATAAGAGAAATTATTTCGCTTTCTGCAAAAACCGTACAAGTAGATGAAATTTCAATTTCTTTGCCTTTTTTGGCATTGTCAAATACCTCTTTTAGGCTAAGTCCGAGTCGATTTGCCATGACTTCTAGAAATTTCCCGGTACCTGCTGAACATTTGTCATTCATCAAAAAGTCTATTACCCTTTGATCATTTTGGACTATAATTTTTGTATCTTGTCCTCCAATATCAATGACTGTAGAACTTTTGCTGCCTAGAAAATGTGCGCCTTTCCCATGAGCGGATATTTCTGTAATGACTTTATCAGCAAAATCAACCGAAATTCTTCCATATCCAGTTGCAGTTATATGGAGTTTGTCTCTTTCATATCCTTCATTTTTTAGTATTTCTATTATTTTTAGTCCCGTATCCTTGCTATTCCATCCACTGGGGATGGTCTTTTTGTATACGATTTCTTTTTTATCTGCGGATAAAACTACAAATTTAGATGCAGTAGATCCGATGTCAATTCCACAATAATACATCATTCACCTCTTATGGATATAATAACATATTTTTATAAGTATATCAAAAGTTGAAATAAGTATTTTCATTTTTAAAAAATGATGATATACTTTAAGAAAAAAAGGGGGCATTAATGAAAAAATTAATAGCATTAATATTATCAGCTTTTTTGCTTGTAGGTTGTAGTCAAAAAGGTGATAATGAGGTTAATTCTAATCAATCATCTGTTAAAAATACTAGTACAGAAACGACAGAATATGATAGAAAAATATTCATTGAAGCAGATCAATTAAAAGATATCTTAGATGATGATATTCTAGTAGCAGAAGTAAGTTGGGGAGATGAGAAAGATAGTCCAGATTATCTAAAAAGTCATATCAAAAATGCAATTCATATTAACACCGATATGATTGAAGAAGGTCCTATATGGAATCTTCTAGAGGATAAAAAACTTGCAGAAAATGTAATGAAACTTGGAATTGATGCTGACAAAAAGGTAGTTCTTTATGGTACAGATCTAATTGCACCAGCAAGAGTAGCATGGGTATTAAAATATCTTGGCGTAAAAGATGTAAAAGTACTTAATGGTGGTTTTAAAGCATGGACTGATAAGGGATATGAAACTGAAAAAGGATCTGTTAAGCCAAAGGCTGTAGAAGATTTCAAAGCAAAATATCCTGCTCATCCAGAGTATAATCTAAGTCTTGATCAAACAAAAGAAAAATTAGAAAATGACAAGAATTTTAAACTTATCTCAATAAGAAGTGAAAATGAATGGCTAGGTAAAGAAAGTGGCTATTCATATATTCCAAAGGCTGGAGAGCCAAAAGGTGCAATTTGGGGCAAAGGCGGTTCTGATTCTACTCATTTAGAAGACTATTTGGATGAAGATGGCAAGTATAAAACATGGGATCAGATCCAAAAAATGTATGATGAATTAGGCTTTAAGGCAGATGATGACACAGCCTTTTATTGTGGAACAGGTTGGAGAGCTGCCATCCCCTGGCTTAGAGCATATGAAGCCGGTATTGATGCTAAGATTTTCGATGGAGGCTGGAATGAATGGCAAATGCATGATGAATTAGAAGCTCAAGTTGGGGATCCTGCAAAAGATGCTAAGTATGTAAAAGTGAAAGATTTATCTGATGACAAGGCGACAAAATAAGAAAATATATACTATAATCCAAATAATATGTGTAATCTTATTTCTGATATTGCTATATTTGTCAAATTCCTTTATGGGTGTAGAAAGACATTTGGTGTATCAGAACTATTATTATAATCATAGATTTAATATCATTTTAGTTATATTATTTATGATTTTAATAGTCTACTCATTTAGAAATATGAAAAACAAAATTTCATTTTTGTATCCGATCATATTTTTAATAATAATACTATTTTCTAAATATATACTACAACATACACATTATTGGTTTAGTATATTATCATTTATAGTCATTGTGGCACAAGTTAAAAAAAGAGAAGCCTAAATGACTTCTCTTTTAATTATTAGGAGTATTTATGAAAAAAGTACTAGCTCTATTTATTTTATTATCTATATGCTTATTAAATTCTTGTTCGAATAAGACTACCTATAATTCTAAATACACTGACAAAAATTTAAAAAGCGAAAGAGAAATTATTATCCCTGCAAAAGAAGTTAAAAAATTAATTGAAAATGAATCTGTGTTAATAGCAGAAGTCAGTTGGGGAGATGAGAAGGATAGCAAAGAATATCTTAAAAATCATATCAAAAATGCAATTCATATAAATACTGATATGATTGAAGAAGGTCCTGTGTGGAATCTTATTGAAGATAAAAAATTAATAGAAAATGTTAAAAATTTAGGAATTGATATAGATACAAAAGTTATTTTGTATGGAGAAGATCCAGAACCACCAGCGAGGGTATGTTGGGCACTGAAATATTTGGGCGTTAAAAATGTGAAGATATTAGATGGAGGTCTACAAGCGTGGAAAAAAGAAAATTTTCCATTAGAAAAAGGATCTGTTAAAGTAAAACCTATTTCGGTTTTTAAAGCTCATAAACCGCTTAATCCTCAGTTTAATATGAGTATCGATCAAGTTGTTCAAAAGTTAGAAAATGATAAAGACTTTAAACTAGTTTCAGTTAGAAGTAAACAGGAATGGCTTGGAAAAGAAAGTGGCTATACCTATATTCCTAAAGCAGGAGAGGTAAAAGGAGCAATTTGGGGAAAAGGTGGATCAGATGCATATACAAGTGAAGATTATCTAAATGAAGATGGAACTTATAAATCATGGCAGGACATACAAAAAATGTATGAGAAACTTGGTTTTAAAGCAGATAATAACACAGCCTATTATTGTGGAACAGGCTGGAGAGCTGCAATACCATGGATAAGAGCATATGAAAATGGAATAGATAGTATGGTATTTGATGGAGGCTGGAATGAATGGCAAATGCATGATGAACTTTTTGCTCAAGTTGGAGATCCCAAAAGCGATGATTTTAAAATAATAAAAGTTAAAGATTTGCCAAAAAACAAGGCAAGTAAATAAGAGAAGCCTAAATGACTTCTCTTTTTTCTAGAAATTTTTTAATAATTGATGTTATTAGAATGAGACCTAGCATTAAGATTATTGCTATTATAAAATCGCTAGATTTATAATCAACCGATTGTGCTCCTAGATTTATATAAACAAAAGTGCCAGGTATTATTCCTATCAATGATATTAGAATGTATTTAGTGTATTTTACTTTTGTAAGTGGAAGTGTATAATTTAGCAGATTATATGGGATAATTGGCGTAAGTCTTAGTATGAAAATTGAAAAAGCAACTTTTTTATCTTCAATATTTATCCATTTGGTAAGTAGATTACTATGTGTATTGGCATATTTTCTGACTAAATCGTGAAAAATATATCTTGATAATAAAAACATTAATGACATATTAAAAACTGCTCCGATAATTGTAAGAATTGATCCCATAAAAAAACCAAAGCACACTCCACCTAAAAGTGCAATTGATGGTACAGGAAAAAGAAATACCGGTAGAATTGTCCATACTAATACATATATAATCGATGAAACTGATGGATAGTGAAATATAACTTCTCTAATATTTTCAGGCTTAATTTTAATTATTACAAAGATAGAAATAAATAATATTAAAAAAGTTAAAAATTTTTTTCTAAGCTCCACGTTTTTTCTCCGCATATATCTTTTTTAATGTAAAGCATAAAAATGCGATGGCAAATAAAATTATTAATCCTCGTATAAAAGTAGAAGGTTCTGTTGATTTCTCAGCAGCATATGAGTAAATAATTGTAGCAGGTAATTGTCCAATACCTGTAGCAATCAAAAATGAAATGGCACTCATTGGAGTTAATCCTGCAATATAAGATATGGGATCAAATGGAACAAAAGGCAAAAGTCTTGCAATTATTATTGTATTTTTTCCATATTTTTCAAAAAAATTCTCCATTTCATTAATTACAGAATTACTAACTAATTTTTTAACAGCATCTCTTCCTAAAAAACGAGCTATTAAAAAACATATTAAAGATGCAACCATCGATGAGCTCCAAGATAAAAGCGCTCCAGCTTTCCAACCCCAAATTGCTGCATTGGCAAAGGTGATAAAAAAAGCTGGGACTGGCGCTATAATTGCTTGTAGGATCATCATAATAAATGAGATGATTACAGCATATGCTCCAAATGAACGGATGTAATTTTTTACTTCATCTATATTTTTAAATGCATTTAACATATTTAAAATTGCATCTCTAGTAATTGGAACTAAAAGTAATATTGCAATTATAGCAATTATAATTGCTAATCTTTTTAAAAATTTTTTCATAAGACCTCCTTTTCTTTTTATTATAACAGATTGATAAAAAAATTAAATAGATTTATAAGACAAAGATAAGAATATATGTTATTATATTAAAAGAGAATAATATTATACGGAGGTTTTATGAAATTAATGAAAAAAATGCTACCTGTTGCATTAATGGTAGCTTTATTTGCAGGTTGTTCAAATCAACAAACTAATACAAATACAGATACAAATGCTTCAAACACACAAGTTGAAAGCTCATCAAATGCTCAAAATACAGAAGTTAAAGAGATGACTGGTGATCAATTAGCAAAAATAGAAGCTGACAACAAAGAGAAGGAAAAATATTTAGTAATTGATGTTAGAGATGAAGAAGAATATGATAAGGGACATATAACACATGCGATTAATATATCTGTTGATGATATTAAAGAAGATTTAAATAAAATTGAAGATTATAAAGATAAATCTGTAGTTCTTTATTGCAATACTGGAAATAGAAGTGGCGAAGCAGCTAAAATTCTCGTTGAAAATGGATTTAAAGATGTCTATAATGCTGAAGGTGTAAAAGAATATGACTATGAACTTGTTACATTTGAATCTGTACTTGCAGAAGAATTACAAGAGGCAGCAAATGAAGCAGATAATGTAATCATTGATGTCAGAGACAAAAAGGATTATGATAAGGGTCATTTAAAATCAGCTATTAGCATTCCATTAGATGAGGCTGAAACAAAAATAAATGAACTTGATGTTGATAAAGATGCTGATATTTACACATATTGCTATTCAGGTAATAAATCAAAAGAAGTAGCTCAAATGCTTACAGAAGCTGGATTTACAAATGTTCACAATTCTTTAGATGGAACCAAAGAATTTGACTTTGAATCAGTACAAGATTAATGAAATCGGTCATAATTTTCACTAAATTACCAAATGATGAAAATTCAAAGACCAGATTAAAAGATATTCTAACAAAAAATGATAGAGCTTTGCTTGTAGACAGACTTTTAAGAAAAAATCTATCTTATGTAAAAAAATACAAAGTATTCTTTGCAATTGACAATCCCAATACCCTAATCCCTGATTATATTAAAGAATATGAGTATTTTAAACAAACAGATGGCGATATCGGAAAGAGAATGTTCGAAGCAATTAATCATGTATATAAAATTACAAAGGGCCCGGTTATACTTATCGGGTCCGATATTTTAGATTTTGATAGTGATATCTTTGATCAGGCCTTTTTGAAACTTAAAAACTCAGAAGTGGTTTTTTCGGAAACTTTAGATGGAGGATATTCGCTAATTGGAATGAATCATCCAATAAGAGAGATCTTTGGGGGCAAATATTCAACAAAAAATGTGTCAAAAAATTTAAGAGATATGCTTAAATCTCATTCATATAGCATTTTGAGAAAAACTCAGGACATTGATGATGTTTCAGACATTGCAAGATTTATTTTGAAACAAGATGCAATTGAGGTCTCAAAAAATATTTTTGAGTCGAAAGATTTTAGATTGTATTTGGAAAATAGAAATGATAAAACAAAATTAGATTCAAAGTTTAAGGATAAACTAAAAAAAGATGATCTGATAGGAATTTCTTATGTATTGGAGAAAAAATGAAATTATCGGTAATAGTGCCAGTTTACAAAGAAAATCCAGAAAAATTTATTAAGAATTTTGAAATTTTTAACGATGCAGAAATAATCTTCTCTGTAGCTGATCAAAAAACTTATAATGCGCTTAAAAAAACAAAATACAAAGTCATAAAATCAAAAAAGGGCAGAGGGACTCAATTACACAATGGCTTTTTAAATTCAAATAGTAAATATCTTCTTTTTATGCATTCAGACTGCTTTTTTAGACAAGATCCTACAGATGAGATTACAAGAATACTAAAGGATTATGAAATTGGAGCATTTAGCATAGATTTTAATAATGGATTTTTAATGAAGATAGCAGCTGCGATGAGCTCTTTTAGAATTGATTTTAGAAATATAGCCTTTGGCGATCAGGGCTTGTTTATGAAAAGATCCTTTTATGAAAAAATGGGAGGATTTAAAGATATTTCTCTTATGGAAGATTATGATTTTTCAATAAGAGTAAAAAAAGAAAATATAAAAATAAAAAGAAGCAGACAAAAAATCTATGCAGATGATAGAAGATTAAAAAAGATGGGCATATTAAAAAGCATATTTACAATGCAAAAATGCCAGTACATATATAGACATACGAAAAATTATAAAAAATGTGAAGAAATTTATTACACGAGGAGACAAAAATGAAATTTAAAGACAGAGTAAAAGAGCTAAGAACAAAAAAAATAGACACTTTGCAGGTAAATATTATTGGAAAATGTAATCTACGTTGCTCGCATTGTCATATTATGAAAAATCCAAATGATATGACAATGACAAAAGATACTATGGATGATATTATAGAATTTTTAAAAAATCATGATTTTAAAACCCTCGATATAACAGGGGGAGAGCCTACTCTTCATCTGGATTTAGCTTATTTAATAGAAAATACTCATAAATTGGTAGAAAAAATAATTCTTAGAACCAATGCAACAAATCTTTTGCCAATAGAGAAAATTTTGAAAGACTATGATAATTTAAATCTTGTCATTTCACTACCTTGCTATACCAAGGAGAATGTGGATTCAATGAGGGGCGATGGAGTGTATGAAAAAGTGATAAAAAATCTTAAAAAATTAAATGATTTGGGTTATGGAATAACAAAAGAAATGGATCTTGTCTACAATCCAGGCGGAGGCTTTTTGCCACCAGATCAACAAGAACTCCAAAAAGATTATAAAAGAGAATTAAAAGATATTAAATTCAATAACCTATACACTATAGCAAATATGCCTTTGGGATTTTTTAAGGATAAATTAGAAAAAGACGGAGATTATGAAAATTATATGAATCTTCTTGAAGAAAATTTCAATGAAGAAAATGTAGAAAAACTAATGTGCAAATTCCAAATTTCTCTTGATTACAATGGCGATATTTACGACTGCGATTTTCATCAAGCTACCAATACTAAAGCTGTGGGAAATAAAAATATAAAAGATATAATCGATAAAAAAGATCTTCAAAGAGAGATTGTATTAAAAGATTATTGCTATGGATGTACTGCAGGTAGTGGATCAAGTTGTGGTGGATGCCTTGAGTAATTACAAAGAATTTGTAAAAGATCAGTGCATAAAATGTGATAGATGTAAAAAAAATTGCGACTTTTTAGAAAAGTATGACATCAATCTTTTTGATTTTACAAATGGAGAAGATTTGAGATTTTCATGCTTTCTATGCGATAAATGCAAACAAGTCTGTCCAAAAGATCTATCAGGAAAAGACTTAGCGCTTGAATTTCGAAAAGAAAATAATGGCAATTATCTTACTGCATTTTTAAAAAATCACTATCCTTTAAAGAATAATTGTGCAAAAAAAAGTAGTTCTTTGCTCTTTTTAGGATGTAATTATCCAGCAAATTATCCAAAAACTTCTGAGAAATTAATAGAAATTTGCGCACAAAAAGGCATAGATTTCTCCATTGATTGTTGTAAAAAGCCAGCTATAGAACAAGGTTATAGTCCAAATTTTAAGGGCTTAAAAGATTTATTTGAAAAAAAAGAAGTAGATGAGTTAATTACAGCATGCCCTAATTGCTATGATACTCTAAAAAATATTGGCATAAATGTAATAGATGTCTACAGTTTTTTAAAAAGAGAAAATATTGGAAAAAAGATTGATAAAAAGATAGATATCTTCTTTCCATGCCCTGATAGATACAAAAGAGAAATATTTAAGTCAATAAAATATTTTATCGATGACTACAATGATAAGTTCAAAGAAGTTGACTGTTGCGGACTTGGAGGAAGTGCAATTAAAAATGAGAAAGAGCTTGTGGATAAAAAACAAGAGGATATAAAAAGATTGAATACCAATGGTATCTATACATATTGCGCATCATGCTCTGGTATGTTTAAATCATATGGTCAAAAAAATATTAAAAATATATTATCAGAAATTCTAGATGTCAATGAAGAAGTCTCAGATAATAGACTAAAAAATAGAATAAAATATAAAA
>JAUNAV010000086.1 GCA_030527425.1 Tissierellia bacterium | reverse complement strand
ACATTCCGCTTAAAATATATTAAATTATTCCGTGTTTACGGGTTCAGTTCACAATGCCCGTTTTTATAGCCCTATTGATTTTCTAAAATCATTTAATGCAGTATAATTTGCCAATATATTAATTTTCTTTGTTGGCTGATTTTTAATATTATCTTTTATATTGTTTATATCCTGAATTACTAGAGTGTCAAATATACCCATATTTTTTAATATCTCATCAAATTCAAATGCTTTCATCCCGGAAATTATAATCTTACCATGATAATTTAATTGTTTTAATACATCAGCATCAATTTGGCTTAGCCAGCTTATATCTCTACCATCTGCAAAATTATTATTTATTATAAAATACAAAGTAAATTCATCTTCAATCTTTAGAAGTTCCATCACTTGGTTAAATCCAGCCTGGTTTTTTACCAGATTCATTACTACATCTTTTGCATATAAGAAAATTTCTTCTTGTCTACCTGGAAGATTTTGTTGACCTTCTAATGCTGTCTTTATTGATTTGTCATCGACTCCCATAACTTTTGCCAAAGCCCATGCGCTTGTAGCATTGTAAATATTATAAATACCGCCAACATTTAAAGACACTTCCATATCATCTAAACATATTGTGGAATTTTTTGGTTTAATATCAATTATTTTATTGACTACATAATCTCTCTTTGGCCTTCTTAGGTAACAATTATCGCATTTATATTTTCCTAAGTTTTCATAATTATAGTACTCATAGCTTAGCTCTTTGCCGCATTCGGGACATTTATAAGTATTCTCTTTACCTTTCTTATAATCTACGCCAAAGTAAACTGGATTATACTTTTTAAGCTTGTTTTTAGCAAAAATTGGAAGATCTCCATTTGCTATTATCTTTGCATCTTTTGCCTTTTTTATTCCTTCAAGTACTATATTAAAAGTATTTTCCACACTTTTAAAACGATCTAGCTGATCTTCAAAAAGATTGGTCAATACTATATAATCCGGTTTAATAAAATCAGTAATTTTTCTAAGATTTGCTTCATCAACTTCCATTATAGCTACAGTATCTTCATTTTTTCTATTGTTTAAAAGACTTGTAACAATACCTTGAATCATATTTGCACCAGAATCATTGGTTATTGTATGTTCGTATTTATATCTTAAAATATTTGTAATGAAAGCTGTCGTCATTGTCTTTCCATTAGTTCCAGTCACAAAGATAAATTCAGTATTATCTGTTAGCTCATTTAAAATATCCTTGTCAATGGTTAAAGCTACTTTACCTGGTAGGCTTGTAGCTTGTCGGTTAAATATTCTAAGTATTTTTCTCGTAAATTTTGCTGAATAGATAGCAATTTTACTTTTTAATTTCATTTTTCTACCCCTTATTCTTTTTAGAAAAAATTATATAAAGTATTTATGTAAATTTAAAGTAGATTAAGGTAATCTTCTTTTTTTAATATGCTAATAACAGCAATTCTTTCTCTTTTTGCTCTATCTTTTGTCTTCTGTCTATAAATTTCTTTAAAATTAAATTTTTGCTGTAAATTTTTAGATTTTTCATTTCCAATAAAATAACCAGCTTCAATTATGTCATAATTGGTTTTTGTAAAAATATAATTTATCATACAATTTAACACCTCTGACATATATCCTCTTCTATGATAATTTCTATTTAACACAAAACCAAATTCTATAGCTTTTCTATCTTTTAATTTATTAAAATCTTTTAAATTTGCATCATAAAAACCGATAAGACCTATTAATTTTTGATCTAACACTATGGCTAATTGATTTTTATCATCAATGAAATTTCTCATTACCTCAAAAGCTTCTTCTTTACTTTCAGCGCTTTCAAATCCACAATTATATGCTATATCTTTCATTTGATTGTATTCATAGAAATCATCAAAATCTTCAAATTTAAGCGCTCTAAGTAATAATCTTTTTGTATATAGATTAATTTTTGTAGTATCTATTGACATTTTTTTCTCCTTTAAACCATTATACTATCTTTATTAATCTATATATTAAAAAATGATGGAAAAGTAAAATATCTACTTATCCATCACAATTCAATTAACCAATAAATTTATTTGTAAGTTCTACAAGT
>JAUNAV010000085.1 GCA_030527425.1 Tissierellia bacterium | reverse complement strand
TTTGAAAATCAAATAAATCTAACATCATAATTCGTTCACCTCTCTTAATTCTTCTGTGAAATAATAATCCGGGATAGTAACAACTTCAAGCTTTCTTTCCTCTATACTATCCTTGATTTCATTGTTAAGCAATATGAATGATGGAATATATAAAACACCGCTTTCTTCCATTTCAGAAAGTGCTAGTTTTAAATCTTCATCAGATAAAATGATTCTTCTGCTATTGCCATCAATCTCACACATATTTTCAAGCTCTACCATTTCTTTGATATAATCAAGAAGCTTAGAAGATAAAATTTCTTCATCTTCTGAAAGTTTTGGTATGAATTCTGTTTTATAGTATTTAAGGTTGTGAGGAAGTTCTTCTTGAATATTTTTCATTCTTTGATAAGTGATTTTTTCGCAAATATTGTTTTCATTGTTAGTGCAAAGAATATATTTCCTATTTCCACCATCTTCTTTGTTTAACTGTATAACAGCGTGTCCTGTTGTACCTGAACCAGCAAAAAAGTCTAAAATATACGCATCATTATTATTTACCATTTTTAAGATTCGCTGTATCAGTGATAATGGTTTTTTTCCATTTAAAAAATCAACTGTTCCTTCAGCTCCTAACCCAGTTGTTTTAATATCATGCCAAAAATCACCTACATTAACGTCAAGATACTGATCAGCAAATAATAGTTTAGAGCGAGGTTGTTTAACATTCATATTATAATCACCTCGCATTAAATAAATTTTATCTTTGGGGGTTCTTATTAATAAAGCACCTTTATTTATACCTTTTTTTAATCTTTTATCATCTGCAATTTTTTTTGCACCCCCAGAAGTTGCGACATCTCGTAATATTCTAAATGAATTTTCATGTAAAAAATTTAGTTTGTTACTTTCATTTTTTAAATCATTCATGAGATTATTCACGTTTATAAAGTTCATTTTCTGACAAATCTCATCAGCCTTAATAATTTCCTCATCGGTTACACTATTTTTCTCCATTATTTCTTTTAAAATTTTTAATTCTTCTTTGGTTACACCTTTAACTAAAAGTTTATATTCATCATCCCATGTTTTTTTTGGTATTTTTACTTCATTTAAGTTTAATATGCAATCAGAATTTTTCTTATAAAATAATATATGTTCTTTTAATTTAGGAAGTCTCTTATTTACATGAGTCATTTTTACACTTGTGGCTTCTGACATTTTTACAGAAATATTGTTTACAAAATTTTGTTCCCCAAAAATACTATCACACAATAATTTCAATTGAGCTACTTCATTATCATCAATGGAAATAAAAATAACTCCCTCATCAGATAACAATTCCTTAGCAATTTTCAATCTTTCAGCCATAAATGAAAGCCACTTAGAGTGTCTGTATCCATCGTCAGAACCAATATAATTATCATCATATATAAAATCTTTGTTTCCAGTATTATATGGTGGATCAATATAAATTACATCTATCTTCCCTTTATGTGTTTTTTCAAGCAGTTTTAATGAGTGCAGATTATCCCCCTCTAAAAGAAAATTAAAATCTGTATTTTCATCGACTACTATTTTTTTATCTTCTATTTCTCTAAAAACTGGTATGTTATGAACGAGTTTTTTATCTACTTCTTCTTCGTGTTCTTCCCAAACTAATCCATATTTTTTCTCAGTTAAGGCTGTTTCAATCTTGCCAAGTGCTATCCTACTCTCATCATCTGTGTGAATTTCTTTTAGATGATTTAGGTATTCTAGCATTTCAGCTCTTCTGGTCTGTGATAGATTGCTCAATTTTATTCCACCTCATTTCTATGAATCTCTATAACATCTTCAATTCTGCAATCTAATGCCAAGCAAATCTTTTCTAGTGACTCTAAGTTCACATAAGAGTTTTTGCTCATTCTTGAAACTATGTTGCTTGTTATATTTGCAGCTCTTTTTAAGTCTTCTTTGTTCATTTCTCTTTCTACCAATAAGTGCCATAATGGTTTATAAGAAATTGCCATATTATTACCCCTTATACGTTTTATTGTTAAGATATATTATATCATAAATAGGCTGATAAGTCACTTTAGCCTATTTTATACTTGTGCTTGCGTTAGTATTTATTGAGATAGTCCTT
>JAUNAV010000029.1 GCA_030527425.1 Tissierellia bacterium | reverse complement strand
CTTATCTTATAATTGAAATTTATCATATATATTCTAATTTAGCAAGTGTTAATTAAAAAGTATCTATAAGTCTTTTAATTAATTAAAAAATCATGTATTATTGTTATAGAGATTTTTTTAGGGAGGGTATATGTCTTATATAATAGGACTACTTGGAGGACTTGCTCTTTTTCTATTTGGTATGGAAGAAATGAGCCAAGGACTCGAATTAACGGCAGGAGATAGACTCCAGTCAATTATTCAAAAATTAACAAAAAATAAGATAATAGGAGTTTTGCTAGGTGTAGTTGTAACAGCTTTGGTACAATCTTCATCTGCAGTTACTGTCATGATGATAGGATTTGTTAACTCAGGAATTATGACTTTGCCTCAAGCAGTTTCAGTAATTATGGGTGCAAATATAGGAACAACAATAACTGGACAAATCGTAGCGCTTAATATTACAGATGCAGCACCAGTCATAGCATTCATAGGTTTTGTTTTATATGCTTTTATTGGAAAAAAGACAGCTAAATACATAGGTCAGACAATGCTAGGACTTGGATTTTTATTTATGGGACTTGAATTTATGAGCGATTCTATGGCTCCGTTGCGTGAGAATGAAGCTTTTATTTCTTTACTAACTAAATTTGACAATCCCATATTAGCAATTCTTGCAGGAACTATTTTGACCTTTGTAATACAAAGCTCTTCAGCTTCAGTTGGTATTTTACAAGCATTAGCAAATCAAGGATTAATAGCTCTTACCAATTCAATGTATATAATCTTTGGATTTAATATTGGAACTTGTATAACTTCAGTACTATCTTCAATTAATGCTAGTAAAAACGCAAAAAGAACAGCAGCAAGCCATGTGCTTTTTAATGTAGCAGGTACGATAATTTTTCTAATCATATTACAATTTATTGATATTGCTTCATTTATTGAAAAAATATCACCTTCATTACCAGCTGCACAATTGGCAAATGTTCATACATTGTTTAATCTAGTTACAACTGTAGTTTTATTCCCATTTGCCAATCAAATAGCTAAGATTGCAAATTTAATTATTAGAGGAGAAGATCCACAAAGAGAGCAAATGTCTTTGCAATTTATCAACAAGAGAAATCTTGATATAAGCCTTTCAGTTGCCGATTTAAGAGAAGAAGTAAGGCGAATGTTTGAACTTTCAAAGTCAAATTTCAAATTAGCTACAAGTATTTTCTTTAGCTATGATGAAGAAAAATATGAAAAGATAATGGATAATGAGAGAGTTATAAACTTTCTAAATACTGAAATTACTGATTATATCATAAAAAGTATGGATAAAATAATGGATAATACCATTGCTAATAGATACACATCATATCTTTCAATAGTTAGAAGTATTGAAAGAATAGGAGATCATACAAAGAGCATGGCAGAAAATGCAAAGTATTCAGCAGAAAATTCACTTAGCTATACAGATGAATCAAAAAGAGAAATGTCTGCAATTGAAAATACTGTAATGACTATGTTTCAAACTATACTAACTAAAATGCCTATGACTGAAAAATTAAAAAGAATAAAGTATTATGAAGAAAAGGTAGACAATTACACTAAAAAGTATAGAATATATCATATAGAGAGAATGAAAGATCATGTGTGCGATCCTGAAAGTGGTCTTATTTTTGAAAAATTACTAACTGGTATGGAAAGAGTTTCTGATTATATCGAATCAGTTGCTAAACTTAGATTTGAGTAATGGAGGATATTATGGATAAAACAATAAAAAATGTCAAAAAAGTTATAGATGATGGACTAGAACTTATAGATGATCTACAAAGAGTTAGACAAAAATTAAAAAATGCCAATAAATTTACTATAACTAAGCATATAGGCAGAAACTTTGTCGGAGATGCTTTTAGAGGATATAAGGTAAGCATGGTCAATAAATCAATTGAAAGAGCTCAAGAAAAAATACTTAAGTTTGACAGTGAAGTTATGAGACTACAAGAATCCTTAGCTAATAATATTGATCTACCATATAAACTTACTGAATTTGACTCTTGTAGAAGTAAATTAAAGGATATCACTCTAAGAATTAACATGAGAAAAAAACAATTGGATGTTGAAAATGCAATTAAACAAGTAAAAACTGTAATTAGAAGATTAGTTTTTCTAAAAAATAAATTAGAATATGAAAATGAGAAATTAAAAGAATTAGAAAAACAAAGCTAATATGAAAAAAGACAATATTTATGATACCTTAAAATCTGATATTTTAAATCTTAAATATTTGCCTGATAGCAAGATCAAAGAGATTGAAATATCAGAGAAATTTAATATATCAAGAACACCCGTCAGAGAGAGCTTTAAAAAACTCGAACAAGACGGGTTGATTTTGATAAAGCCTAAAATAGCAACGAGAGTTTCAAAGATCAACTTAAAAAGATTATTCGATAGACTCTACATTAGAGCATCAATAGAAAGTAGAGTTTTTAGTGAAGTAAGAAATACTATTGATGAATTAAATTCTTTTAAGTTGAAATTAGAAATACAAAAACAAGAAAAATTATTAAAAGCAAATGATGTTATAGCTTTTTTAGAAGCAGATGATAATTTTCATAGATTAATCTATTCATTTATATCAAAAGAGAGCATTTGGGATTTTCTACAACAAAATAATTATGATTACTATAGATTTAGAATGTTTTTATTGAAATTTAACAAATTGCATCATGAATTTACCCTTGATGAACATAAAAATTTAGTTGATTTATTATTAGATGTAAAAAAAGGAGATTTAATTAAATCTGTGGAAAATCATGTATACAAGGGGGTAAAGTCTTCCAATGAATTAATTTCTAAATATGAAAATATGTTTATTTCCAATTAACGAGGTTCACCTCGTTTTTTTATTATAAAAGTTTACAAAAATAAATTTATATGCTATATTATAAAAAATGATGTATACAAGAAAATTTGTATTAAGAAAGAACACGTTTTCTATTATGATATTACAAAAATATTAATGTATACAAAGGAGGTTGTATGAAAGCGGTAAGGGTTAATGAAAAATTTGACATGGAAATAGTGGATATTTGTGAGCCAGTAATTGAAAATGATGATGAAGTTAAGATCAAAGTAAAAGCTACAGGTATTTGCGGATCTGACATAGGAATATTTAATGGTACAAATCCTATGGTTACATATCCAAGAATTATTGGACATGAAATGAGCGGTGAGGTTGTAGATGTTGGAGAAAGTATTAGTCATGTAAAAAAGGGAGATAGAGTAGTAGTAGATCCTGTTACAGAAAGTGGAATGAGTCCAGAGGCAATAATAGGAAGAAGCAATGTTTCAAATGATTTAAAAGTTCGAGGAGTCCATTTAGATGGTTTTATGCAGGAGTATATAATTTCAAAAAAAGACAGAGTGTATAAGCTAGAGGGATTAGATTATAATACTATGGCTTTAATTGAACCTTTTACTATTGGTGCGAATGCAAATTGGAGAGCAGAAACATCTCCAAGAGATAATGTATTTGTTAATGGTGCTGGCACTATCGGCCAAACGGTCTTAAGAACTGCAATTTTAAGAGGAGCGAGAGTCTATGTTTCAGATATAGATCAAGAAAAATTAGAAATAGCAAGTGATATGGGAGCATATGAGACAATAGATATGTCAGGTAAAGATACTGTCAAAGAAGCATTAAAAGCTAATCCATATGGATATGATGTAGTAATAGATTGTGTCTGCTCGACTGATTCTTTTTCGGATTGCATTCAAATAACAGCGCCTGCTGCAAGAGTTATTAGCCTTGGTTTTAGCAATGATTTTTCAAAAATAAAACAGAAATGGATAACATCAAAAGAGTTAGATATCAGAGGATCAAGACTATCTAATAAGAAGTTTAGTGAAGTTATTAGAGCTATTGAAGATAAAAGAATAAATACAGAAAAAATAATTACGCATACATACCCAATTGAAAAAGTTAAGGATGCCTTTGAGCTATCGCTTGATGGTAGTAGGAAATCAGGAAAAATACTAATAACTTTTTAGGAGGAGAAAATGAAGAGGTTACATCTAGTTGTTATAACTATTTTATTTTTTTTAGTTTTAACTTCTTGTAAGATAAATGAAAATGAGGTTACAAAAGAAAATCCAATTGTTTGGAAATTAGCCCATTATTCGACTGAGGAACATGCATGGAATAAAGGAGCTTTAGAATTTAAGAAAAATGTCGAACAGATGACAAATGGAAGGTTAAAGATAGAAGTATATCCTAATGGGCAACTTGGGAGTGAAGAAGAAGTTTTAAATGGTATTTTGGCGCAAACAGTTGATATGACGATAAGTGCTGAAAGTATGGCTCCATTTGTGCCAGTAGCAAATCTTATGGCGACTCCATATCTATATAATAGCGAAGAAGAAATTATAGATGTCATGAATTCAAAATTTAACGATAAAATATCGAAAAAACTTGAAGAAGGTGGGTTTAAGCCATTGATGTATCAATTAAGAACGCCTAGAAACCTCACTAGTAACAAGGAGATTCACAATGCATCAGATGCTAAAAATATCAAGATAAGACTGCCCAATGCTCCGCTTTCAATTACTAGTTGGGCATCAGTTGGCGCGAATACAGTAGTTATGGGTCTATCTGACACTTTTACAGCTTTAAATCAAGGGGTTGTTGATTCGCAAGAAAATCCATATGATTTAGTCTACACTCAATCCTTTTATGATGTACAAAAATATTTAATAGAAACTAATCATGTCTATGGATATTTAAATTTTATAGTTGGAAAAAAACAATATGATAATTTGCCAGATGATATAAAGACGGAACTTGATAAAGCGTGTCAAAAGACACAAAAATATATAAATGATTTATATTTTGACACAAAAGATGATTATAAAATTAAACTAGAAGATACAAATATAGAATTCATTGAAGATGTTGATAGAGATTCCTTTAAAGAAAAAATGGTAGATGCAATTGAAAATTATCTAGATGATGATACATTTAAACTTTATCAAGAAATACAATTTTGGTTGGAGGAAAGAGATGAAAAAAATTGATTTAATACTTGAAAAAATGATTTCAACAATGACTATATCTTTGTATATTTCACTAATAGTAGTGGTCTTTATCCAAATTGTAGCAAGATATACATCATTAACGACGCCTTGGTCAGATGAATTAAGTAGATTTATTTTTATATATATGATTTCTTTAGGCGGAGCAATGTCTTTAAAATACAATCAGTTTGCTGATGTGGATTTATTATTTCAAAAATTTAATAATACAGTAAAAAAAATCGTTTATGTTATAAATTTTTTCCTGATTTTTATTTTTAATATTGTATTATTAGTAAGTTCTTTTAAATTTATGATAGTAGGACTAAAGTCTCAATCAGCAGTTTTAAAAGTTCCAATGGTTTTGATGTTTTTAAGCATGTTCATACTTGCATTCTTTTCAGTAATTTATTGTATATATCTATTGCTTAAAATAAAGAAGGATAGTAAAAAAGCAATCTATGATTTTGAAAATGGAGGTCTAGAATGAATCCAATAATTCTTATGTTTATAGCCTTTTTAGTGCTCTTGTTTTTAAAAGTTCCAATAGCATATGCATTAGGGATAAGCTCTTTAATATATGTATTAACTAGCGATGTGTCAATAGCAATTATTCCAGAAAAGATGTTTTATGGAATAAATTCATTTACAATGGTATGTATACCAAGTTTTATGCTAGCAGGTAATCTTATGAATAGTGGAGGTATTACAAAAAGAATTGTTGAATTTTGTAATGTTTTTGTAGGTCATATAAGAGGATCTTTAGCTTATATTAATATCTTAGCATCAGTAATGTTTGCTGGAATATCGGGTACTGCCTTAGCTGATGTTGCAAGTTTAGGATCTATGCTAATTCCTGCAATGAAAGATGAAGGATATGATGATGATTTTTCTGTTTCGATTACAGCATCAACATCGGTGATTGGACCAATTATCCCACCATCAGTACCGATGGTAATAGCAGGGACTATGACGGGCATATCAATAAGTAAAATGTTTGTAGGAGGGATAATTCCAGGTCTTTTAATGGGAATATTTTTTGTGATTCCTACTTATATAATATGCAAAAAGAAAAATTATCCTAAAAATGAAAGATATAGTAAGTCAAAAAAAATTAAGGTGATAAAAAATGCAATTTGGGCGGTAATTATGCCAATTATATTAATAGGCGGAATTCTATCGGGCATTTTTACTGCTACAGAAGCATCAATTGTTACAGTTATCTATGCATTAATTGTAGGACTTTTTGTATATAAGGATATTAAGTTTAAAGATGTTCCAATTATCTTCAAAAACACAATCTATTCTGCTAGTTCTGTAATAATTTTAGTTGCTATAGCAAATTTATTTGCATGGATTTTGACAGTAGAGCGCATACCACAACAAATTGCTGATGGAATATTAAATATATCTACTAATTACTTCATTGTAATTATAATAATGAATATAATTTTGCTATTTACAGGTATGTTTATGGAATCAATAGCTGCTATTATAATAATGTTTCCTGTACTTTTACCTGTAGCATTGAGTGTGGGGATGAATCCAATACAATTTTCTATAATGGCAATTTTAAATCTTATGATAGGACTAGTAACACCCCCTGTAGGTTTGTGTTTGACTACTGCATCACAAATTGGTAAAGTTTCAGTAGCAAAAGTTTTAAGAGCAAATATAGCTTATTATATTGTGTTATTTGGTGTTCTTATTACAGTGTCATTTATACCACAAATAACAACATTGTTGCCGGAATTTGTTAATTAAAGGAGTATTTTATGAAAATGACTTTTAGATGGTATGATAAAAATACCGACCCTATACCATTAGAATATGTTAAACAAATCCCTAATTGTTCAGGGATTATGGGAATGATTGATGATATACCAGCTGGAGAAATATGGCCATTAGAAAGAATTAAAGAATATGTAGATTATGTAAACTCTTTTGGTCTAGAATGCGAAGTTATTGAAAGTGTCAATGTACATGAAGATATAAAATTGGGACTAGAGACTCGAGATAAATACATTGAAAATTATATTAAGACTATTGAAAATTTAGCCAAATGTGGAATTAAGGTTATAATTTATAATTTCATGCCGGTTTTTGATTGGCTAAGAACAGATCTATACCATGAGAATGAAGAAGATCATTCCACATCACTTTATCATAATCAAAAGGAGTTAGAGGGACTAACTCCTAGAGATTTAGTGAAAAATACTTTAAAAGACTCAAAATTTATTTTGCCTGGTTGGGAGCCTGAAAGATTATCTAAACTAGATGAGGTATTAAAGCTTTATGAAAAAGTAGATGATGAGAAATTATTAGAAAATTATAAGTATTTTCTAGAAAAAATTCTTCCGACTTGTGAAAAACTAGGAGTAAAAATGGCTGTTCATCCTGATGATCCAGCCTGGCCTGTTTTTGGCATTCCAAGAATTGCTCATAAAAAAGAACATTTTGATAGGATCATTTCATTAGTTGATTCTCCATCAAATTGTCTTTGTATATGCACAGGTTCATTGGGCTCAAATCCTGATAATGATATACCAAATATAATAAGACATTTTGGGAAAATGGGAAAAATAGCATGCATGCATGTAAGAAATGTAAAATATCTTGGAGATAAAGAATTTAGAGAGGCAGCTCATTTATCAAAAGATGGTAATCTTGATATGTTTGAGATAATGAAAGCAATCTATGAAACTGCAAAAGATATCTATATCAGACCGGATCATGGAAGAATGATTTGGGGCGAAGAAGGCAGAGCAGGTTATGGACTTTATGATAGAGCTTTAGGTCTTTGTTATCTAAATGGGCTATGGGAAGCTATAGAAAAATTTAATTAATCAAAAAGCCGATCTTATTTAAAGATCGGCTTTTGTTTATTTGCAAATATATTAAATCAAATGTTAAATAATTTTCTTTTTGTCTATTTTGTAAAATCCATCATATTATTTTCGAGTAACTTATCTATTACAAAACTAACGCCATCATTATTATTTGATTTTGTAGTATAATCTGCTACTTTTATTACATTTTCATTGCTATTAGCCATAGCAACTGAAAGTCCTGCGTATTCTAACATAGGCAAATCATTTAATTCATTACCAATTGCCATCACTTCCTCTGGCTTAAAGCCTAATTTATCAGCTAAAAGCATTACGCCAGTTCCTTTATTTGTGTTTTTGCTTATAACTTCAAAAAGAAATCTTTCAGTTCTTACACAGTAAAATCTTTCTGATAATTCTTTTGGAACATTAAATTGAAGTTTTTTTACATTTCTAGAAGGGCCCATGCACAAAAACCTTCCAAAAGTTTTGTTTGAAGGCCATCTATCATAGGGCATATACCTTAATCTTCTTTTGGCGACGATTGAATCAAGTGCTGTGTATATATTTGGTAATTTATGTCTGGTATAGAAGAATTTTGAGTCCATATAACTCATCTGCAGTCCAAAAGGTCTAATTCGTTTATCAACAAAAGAGAGGTCATCTGCATTCATACAATTTTTAATAATTGCTTTGCCCGTATCATTTTGATGTATATAGGCGCCATTTTGTGTCACAGAAAAATAATGATCTCCTATAAGATCTAATTGTCTAAGATATTTATGCATTCCTGAAAATGGCCTTCCAGATGCCAAAGCTATGTATAATCCAGCTTTCTTTGCCCTTTCAATCGAATTTTTAGTTTTTTTAGTTAATCTTTTAGTACTTGTAACTAGTGTACCATCCACATCTATTGTAATTAATTTAATCATTTTTTCATCCTTCTAGTATATGATACTATTATTATTAAAAAATTACTAATTGTGTTAGAATAAAAATATGGAAATTAATAAGAAAAGATACAATGATATAGATAGTTATTTTAAAAGAAAATTTGGATCGAAAGTAATAAAATTGCCAGTTGATGCAAATTTTAGCTGTCCAAATAGGGATGGAACATTGTCATATGGCGGCTGTATTTTCTGTTCAAAAAGAGGTAGTGGAGACTTTACTATAAATAATTTATCTATATCAGAGCAGTTGGACTATCAAAAGAAAATTCTATCAAAACCTAATAGAGATGAAAAATACATTGCTTATTTTCAAAATTTTACTAATACTTATGCTGATGTAGATACTTTAAGAAAAATCTATTATGAAGCTTTAAGTAAAGATTATATAATGGGAATAGCCATAGCAACAAGGCTTGATTGTATTGATCATAATATAATTGAACTTTTAAAAGAGATCGATAAAGACTATTTTTTATTTGTTGAATTTGGATTGCAAAGTGTAGATGAAGATATGATAAAATTGATAAATAGATCTTATTCGCACAAAGAGTTTGACAAAAGATATTTAGAGTTTCAAAAAACGGGTATAAAATCATTAGCACATATAATTGTAGGTTTTGGTGATGATGTAGATAAGACCATCGACTATGTCAATGAAAGGAAATTTTGGGGCATTAAAATTCATAATCTATATGTCCAAAAAGGTACAAAATTAGAACAATTGTATAGAGAAAAAAAGATAAAAATCTCTACTAAAGATGAATATGTAGAATATGTCTGCAATTTAATTACTCATTTAGATCCAAAAATCACAATTCATAGACTCACAGGCGATGGACCAAAAGATGAGATTATAGCTCCATTATGGTCAAAGAATAAAGCGGGTGTATTGTCATCTATTGATAGATATCTTAAGATATATAATTTAAGACAAGGAGAATTATATGGAAAATAGAATAGAAGCCTTCTTTTTTGGAGAAGGAGAAAATATTAGTACTTTTGAAAATAAGGATAAGACTTGTTTACTTGTTATAGATTTGCAACAAAAACTTATGCCATCTATTGATAATGCCGAACAAGTAGTAAAAAATACAGAAGCATTAATTGAAGCATTTGATATATATGATATGAAAAAAGTTGTAACTGAGCAATATCCAAAGGGATTAGGCGAGAGCATAGAATCTATTAAAAAATTGGTGGATGATGAAAATATATATCAAAAGACTAGTTTTGATTCCATAACAGAAGAAGTATATAATTTTTTAGAAGGTAATGATATAAAAAATGTTATTATAGCAGGTGCAGAAAGTCATGTATGTGTTTTTCAAACGGTAAGAAGACTATTATTACAAGATAGACATGTCTTTGTAGTTGAAGATGCAGTTGGTGCATATGATAGCAGAAAGAAAAAGCTTGGTATCAAAGCTATGAGAGATATGGGTGCTGCAATTGTTAATACTGAAATGGTATTATTTGATCTTGCAGAGGATTCAAAAAGCGAACATTTTAAAGAGATTTCAAATCTAGTAAAGAAAATCAGATCATAGAAAAAAGCTATTGTAGCAATATTGCTATAATAGCTTTTTTAATTAAAAAAGAAAAATTTGTGAATATAAAAGTGTAAAGAAAAATAATAGAGGAATACTTATTATCATAGTATTAAATGATAAATCCAATTGAACACCTTTTTTAAACAGATTAAATTTAGGAAGAATATATCTATATGAAATAATTGCAATTACTACATAGATGAGCCATGAAACTGCCTTTTTAATTAGATCATATATTTTAATATTAACTGATAGTTTTGATATTAAACTAAATATATTTTCTCCTAAAATAGCTGTAATCACTAAGAAAACAGAAATTAAGATTAGAGCAATAGCTTCATTAAGATCAATTTTTTCTTTTTTAGATTTGCCAAATAATATACTAGATAATTTTATAAAAGATATTGTGGTTCCTAGATTTATGACTTCTAAGATATATTTCATTATTCCATCTTTATATCCTGTTGCTATAAAATATTTTGATATACTTCCATTAAATAAAGGAGCTCCTGTAATTGCAAGTATACCAAAAATTAATGACATAGATAGCACTTTATTTTTATGAAATAATCCATCTATTTCACTGATTTTTCTACTTCCGTATAATTTTGTAATACTTCCAACTGTTAAAAATAAACTAGCTTTAAATAAGGCGTGGTTAAACATATGTTGATATGATGCATTCATTGCTTTTATTTCAGTACTAGATGCTGCAATTAGTATCAAACCAATTTGTGAAATTGTATGATAAGCTAATATCAACTTTAAATCTTTAGATAATACAGCAAATACTATGCCGATTAATGATGTGATTATTCCAATTATTAAAAAGAATTTATATATTGAAATGTATTCTCTAAAGATTAAAAATAATCTTATAAATACAAATAAAGTAGATTTTATATATATACCAGATAACATTGCAGAAACCACACTAGCTGCACCGTGAGTTCCATGAGCTTTTGGAAGCCATAGAAATACTGGAAATAATGCACATTTAACACTTAAACCAGTAAGCATTAGACATATTGGAAGTATTAGATTTTTAATCTCTACTTTGTCTAGATTATTAGAAATAACGGTAATATCCATAGTAGCAGATTCTTTATATATAAATGCAATACCCAGTAGATAAAATAATATACCACAAGTGTTTGTTAGAAGATATACTAGTCCGTCATATATAGTTCTTTTCTTTTTAATATAAAGAATTAATATTGAACAAAGTATAGTAGAAACTTCAATTAAAACAAATATATTAAAAAGATCATTCGACAAAAAGATCATATTTATATTTGCCTCTATTGTAAGAAATATAAAATGAAATAAGTTATCTAATTGAT
The DNA here is from genome assembly GCA_030527425.1 of Tissierellia bacterium. GTDB lineage: Bacteria > Bacillota > Clostridia > Tissierellales > Peptoniphilaceae > JAUNAV01. The sequence continues at coordinate 8,538 of JAUNAV010000029.1, read as the reverse complement.
AGTCTTTATATGAGTATATTTCAAATATCAGAAATAAAAAGCAGTTTAAGCTCATAAAAAGAGATGATTTATTATCTAATATTAATCTTATTCCTAAAAGATCTTCTTCTACAAATTGTAATTCGTAAAAGCTAATATTTCTAATCGTATAAAGATTTATAATAGAGAGAATAAACAGAATTGATTGTACTAAAATAAACATAAATTTATATTTATCTTTTCCAATTAAAGTCAATAATATACCAGAAATTAAAGGAAGAAATAGAAATATTAATATATTCATCTTAATTATCCTCCTTTAATTTCTTGATTTCATCCCAATTAGAACTAAAATACTTTTTATTTAAAATTACTAATAAACTAACACTTACGGCAGTAACTGCTATTCCTATGACAATTGTAGTTATCATAAAAGCTTGAGGGAGTGGATCTTGAAAATGTGAAAAATTTTCATTTAGCATTGGCGCATCATTTTTTACATCATATCCTAAAGACAAAAAGAATATAATAATACCCATTTCCATAATGCTAATTGCAATTATCGACTTTAGTATGTTTTTTCTAGTTATTAACATAAATAAACCAAGAAAAAATATGAGAATTGAAACAATTTCAATTATTTTTATTGTCATATATCACCTCTTATAAATTTTAAAAATAGGGATATAAATCCCATGGCTACTTTTAGTCCGATTAATATATTCATACTCAATAAGTAAATTCTAGTGTATTGATCATCTATATTTCTAGTTAAAAACAAAGCACTTATTAATAATATTATTATATATATTAATTTTTCTGATTTATAAGGCTTCGATACATTTAACTGTAATTGATTATTAACAAGATATCTACTTATTAATAATGTAGCTAGTATAGCTCCTCCTTGAAAACCACCGCCTGGAGAATCAGCACCATTGTAGATTATATAGATACCTAAAATTACAAATAAAGGATATAAGAATGATAGGATGTATTTTGATAATAAAAAGTCATTATCATCTTGATATTTAAATTTTTTAATTGAAAAATTCATCTCATCTTCTTTTAAATTAGTAAATTGAAACACTGCAATAACTGAAATTAACAGTAGTAGAGCTTCAAATATAGTATCAAATAATCTATAATCAAGATATATGCTAGTAACTATATTCTTATTGGTATTATTTTCAGATACTGATTTTACATATAGCTCAGAAAGGCTATTATTATATATTATTTCACTATCTAAGTAGACAATAATTGTAAAAATAAAAATGAGTATTATTATAAATGTGTATATTTTATTTTTCATAGTCTAACTCCAATACTTCAATTATTTTTTTATCACTTGATTGGCTGATGACTTTTTTAACAGCTATATAATTTTCATTTTTCTCATTTGCATAAAATAAAATTTCTTTATCTTTTTCGTGAATATAGTAGTCAATATGATCGTATTTTTCTAGGTTGGTAGAAAATTCTTCACTATTTGAGAAAAAATGAATATCATAATCTTCTTTATTAAATATCTTTTTAAATTGTTCACTTAATCTATCTTGATTAATATTTTCTGTCTGATAAACTACATTTATAATATTTAGATGTTTAATGGCAGTAAGCAGTATTATGGTTGAAATTGAACAACCAATTACAGCTTCAGCTAGTGCAACATCAGGGCTTAATAATAATAAATAGACAAGTGATGAGATAATTGACATTACAGCACTTAATAATACAGCTTTTCTAAGGCTTTTAGTAAAGTTTATTATTAATATTACAACAATTAATAAAAATAATGAAAAATATAAAATAATTTCCATCATGACTCCTTTTTTACATCTTCTTTATTGCCTGACTTCCATGAAAATTGGATGATCATATGTGTAAATATTGGATTTATTACAAGTACTGTAAAAAATAGAAGTAGTATCTTTGCAGAAATTGCATTAAAACCTAGTCTAAAAATTAGTGCTAATAGAATTGACAAAAAACCAGCTGTATCAATTAGAGTTGAAGCCATTAACCTTTTATAAAAAGTATTAAATCTTTGCATTCCAATAACTCCTATGAACATAAAAATCATTCCAATTATAAATAATATATTAGATATCATAAATCACCTCTTTTATAAACATATACAAGGATAAAAATGCTCCCTATAAAGCTTAAAAATGAATAAATAATGGCTGCATCGATATATAGAGAGGATGCTTTTAAAATCGTAAATAACAATATAATCAAAACCATAAGATTAGTTATTGCATTTACCGCTATTATTTGATCCCATATCTTTTTTTGTAAAACTAGATAATATATTAAAAATGATATTATAAATAATATAAAAATCATACTGAAAATAATCATACGTTTTTAAGCCTCCTAAATGATTTTTCTATATCCAATTTTAATTTTTCTTTAGAATCATTATTAGGATTTAAAACCATGATTTCAGCCTCATCTTCATTGAACTCTAAGGTTATAGTACCTGGAGTAAGAGTGATACTATTACATATAATTGCATTTATAAAAGTATATTTTGTAGGAAGATCAATTATGACTCTATCAATATTACTTTTATTTTGTATTATCGAATTTGAAACTTTAATTGAAGATTTAAAGACATTAAAAAATACACAAATAAAATATACTAACAGATTAAATATAAGCTTAAGACTTATATCAGGAACTTTTGAATCTAAAACAAATACTTGTAAAATAAGTAGACATATTATTGAAATAATAAAACCTATGGCAATGCTTTCTAGATTGTAATTTTCATTTAAAATAACCCAAAAAATCGCACACATTATTAATAGCAATAATATAAAATTGTATCTTTTCATAATCACCTCTTTTTTCTTAATATTTTCATTAAAACTTTCATTTATTATAATATATAAAATTGTCAGAGTCAATAATAATTTAATTTTTATTTTATACAATATTTAATTCTAATCTATACAAAAGCTCATAATATGCTACTTGTTTTTTGCTTTAGTTTGGTTTATACTATTATAGAAAATTGAATTTAATATTTTTTTAATAAATATATATAGATGAAAGGAGAAATTGATGAAGTTACACATGGGTCTTGATGTCGGAAGTACGACTGTAAAACTAGTCATTACTGATGATGAATTTAATACTTTATATTCAGTATATACTCGTCATAAATCCGATGTTAAAGAGACAGTCACTAAGGTAATAAGACAAGCTTATCCAAAATTTAAAAATGATTATGTTACTGTGAATGTAACAGGCAGTGGTGGAATGTTTGTTGAAAAATATCTTGGCATCAATTTTGTACAAGAGGTAGTAGCTGAAACAAGAGCTATAAAACAATTTATACCAGAGACAGATGTTGTAATTGAACTTGGAGGCGAAGATTCAAAAATCACTTATCTTCAAGGATCAGTTGAGCAAAGAATGAATTCTATATGTGCAGGTGGAACAGGAGCTTTCATCGATCAAATGGCTTCCTTGCTCGATACAGATGCAACAGGTCTTAATGAATTAAGTAAAAATTATAAAAAGATATATCCTATAGCATCTCGTTGTGGAGTTTTTGCCAAAACAGATGTTCAAGCATTGATGAATCAAGGGGCTAGCAGTGAAGACATTGCAATCTCTGTATTCCAATCAGTAGTAAATCAGACAATATCAAATCTTGCTTGTGGTAGACCTATTAGAGGCAATGTTACTTTTCTTGGAGGACCTTTACATTTCTTATCATCTCTTAGAGAAAGATTTATAGAAACTTTAGGAAAAGAAGAAAACAACTTTTATTCTCCAGAAGATGGACAAATCTATGTAGCTAAAGGTGCAGCCATTTTATCAAGTGAAACAGAAAAAGCAATTCCATATTTAAAATTAATACAAGAACTTGAAAAAGACAAAGATGTATCAATTGAAATTAATGATAGCTTAGATGTTTTATTTAAAAATCAACAAGAATATGATGAATTCGTAGAAGAACATAAGACTTCAAAAATCAAATATAGAGACATTGAAGATTATGAAGGCGACATTTTTGTTGGTATTGATGCAGGTAGTACAACCTCTAAGATGGTAATGATATCTGAAGATGGTGAAATTTTATTTACTGATTATCAAATGAATCTTGGAAGACCTCTTGAAGTTGTAATAAAAATGCTTAAAAAAGCATATAAGAAAATAGGTAAAAAGGCAAAAATTGCCTCATCTGGAATATGTGGTTATGGAGAAGAATTTATCAAAAAAGCTTTAAAAATTGATAATGGTGAGGTAGAGACTATCGCACATTATCAGGCTGCTAAATTCTTTGATCCAAAAGTAGATTTTATTCTAGATATAGGTGGCCAAGATATGAAGGCTATGCATATTAGAGATGGCATAATTGATTCTATACAATTAAATGAATCTTGTTCATCTGGATGCGGATCTTTTTTATCTACTTTCTCAGCTTCAGTAGGCATGAATGTAGAAAGCTTTCAAAAAGAAGCGCTATTTGCTAAATCACCAGCTGATTTGGGCTCTAGATGTACAGTATTTATGAATTCTAAGGTTAAACAAGCTCAAAAAGAAGGATCAGAAGTTTCGGATATTGCAGCTGGATTATGTTATTCTGTAATAAAAAATGCACTACAAAAAGTTATAAAGGTAAGAGATCCTAGACAACTTGGAGAAAATATAGTTGTACAAGGCGGAACCTTCTATGGCGATGCCATTCTTAGAGCATTTGAAAAGATTTCAGGTAGAAAAACCACAAGACCAGAAATTGCAGGTCTTATGGGTGCTATGGGCATGGCAATTATCGCTAAAGAAAATTCTACAGGCATATCTACTTTAGCCGATTTTGAGGATCTTGAAAACTTTAGCTATAAACAAATAAATGCTAGATGTGGAAAATGTACAAATAATTGTTCTTTAGTAGTAAATATATTTCCAGATGGAACAAGATTTATTACAGGAAATAGATGTGAAAGAGGAGCTGGCGTTTCAACTGAGAACACTATGGCCAATATGAATATGTATAAGATTAAAAATGATCTTTTATTTAATAGGCCATCACTAAATGATCAAGCAATTTTTGGAAGCGTAGGTCTGCCTAGAGCGCTTAATATGTATGAAAATTATCCATTCTGGCATACTTTCTTTACTAAATTAGGTTTTAATGTGGTATTATCTGATCATTCAAGCAGAGAAATCTATGAAAAAGGCATTGATTCTATTTCTTCAGAAACTGCATGTTATCCTGCGAAATTGGTACATGGACATATAGAAAATCTAATTGAAAAAAATGTTGATTTGATTTTTTATCCTGCAGTATTTTTTGAACAAAAACAATATGATAAAGCACAAAATCATATGAATTGTCCTGTAGTTAGTGGATATCCAAATGTCATCGAAAATAATGTTGAAAATTTGAAAAATACCAGATACCTTGCTCCCTATCTTTCATTTGAAAGCGAGAGAAAGATTGCAAAAAGATTAGTTGAAATTTTTGATGGCTATGAATTTAACGGTAAAAAGTTAAATAAAAAAGCTATTAAAAATGCTACTAAATTTGCATGGATGGCCCAAGAGGATTATCATAGACAGGTTAGATCTAAAGGTAAAGAGATACTTGATTATATAAAAGAGAATAATAAAAAGGCAATAGTACTTGCAGGCCGTCCATATCATATAGACAGTGAGATAAATCATGGTATTCCAGAACTAATAGAAGGTATGAAAATACCTGTATTGTCTGAAGATGCAATAAGCTATAATATTGAAGATTTAGACAAAGATACAAGAGTGCTAGATCAATGGACATATCATGCTAGATTATATAGAGCTGCTAAATTTGTTTCTGAAAACGAACAATTGGAATTAGTACAGCTAAATTCTTTTGGCTGTGGTCTAGATGCTGTTACTACAGATCAAGTTCAAGAAATACTTGAATCAAATGGAAAAATTTATACTTTACTAAAAATCGATGAGGTTTCTAATCTTGGTGCTGTAAAAATTAGAATAAGATCATTAATACAAGCTTTGGATGAAAAAATCAAAGAAGGAAAAACTCTTACTAAAAGAGAAGATGTTAATGAGTATGAAAAAATTGAATTTACTCAAGATATGAAACAAGAATATACTATCCTTGCTCCACAAATGGCCCATGAGCATTTTCAAATATTAGAGAAAGCTCTAAAAGCTGAGGGATTTAATATTGAATTTTTAGAAAAAGTAGATAGACAAACTATAGATCAAGGACTTAAATATGTAAATAATGATTCTTGCTATCCATCAATCACAGTTGTAGGACAATTTATGCAAGCTATAAATTCCGGTAAGTATGATACAAATAGATTGGCTTTATTGATGAGTCAAACTGGTGGAGCTTGTAGAGCAAGTAATTATGTTGGTTACATCAGAAAAGCATTAAAAGATGCAGGTTATCCAAATATTCCAGTTATAGCATTGTCTGCTCAGGGAATAGAGAATAATTCTGGATTTAAGATCTCTTTAAATGCTGCCAAAAAAGCGATAATGAGCATTATTTTAGGAGATTTGATTAATAGAGTATCAAATGCGACAAGACCTTATGAATACATTAAAGGTTCAACTGATCTATTAAAGAAAAATTGGATTGAGAAATGTAGAAATGAAATTTCTCAAATGAGTCAAAAAAGATATAAAGAAGTCATAAACAAAATAGTAGAAGATTTTGATAAGCTAGAAGTAAAAGATATAAAATTACCAAAAACAGGTATTGTAGGTGAAATTCTAGTAAAATATCTTCCGGAGGCAAATAATCATCTACAAAAAGTACTAGAAGATGAAGGCGCTGAAGTAATTCTTCCTGATTTAACAGACTTTTTGATGTATTGTCTTAGAAATGGGAAACACAAAGCTAAGTACTATGAAAAGAGTAAATTAAATAGCTATATTTGCCAAATGGGAGTAAAACTCATTGAAAAATATAGAAAGCCTGCCAGAATTGCTCTGAGAAATTCCAACAGATTTAACGAACCTTTATACATTGAAGAGGTTGAAAAATATGCAACTGAGGTTACATCTCTTGGAAACCAGGCAGGAGAAGGATGGTTACTATCTGGAGAAATGATAGAGCTTATTTACCAAGGAGCACCTAATATTGTCTGCATTCAACCATTTGGTTGTCTACCAAATCATATAACAGGCAAGGGTGTAATGAAAAAGATTAGAGAAATTTACCCACAGGCAAACTTAGTTGCAATTGATTATGATTCAGGAGCTAGTGAGGTAAATCAAATCAATAGAATCAAATTGATGATGAGCCAAGCAAAGGAAAATCTCAAAAATGATTCTTTAAATCAAAAAGTTTTAAATAATAAGTCAGTTATAAATAAACATTAGATAAAAATACCTTCAAATTATCATTTTTATGGTGCTTGAAGGTATTTTTTATTTCTATTCTACTTTGATTGTTTATTTTTTTACAATCAGGGCTTTTTTATGCTATAATCTTTTTAGTTATGGTAAAAGAGGAGAAAAAATGAGATTATTAAAAAGACTATTTGTAGCCATCTTTGTATTTGGATTGGTATTTTCGACAACTCAAGTATATTTTGCAAAAATTGAAAATGACTCGAAAGTAAGACTTTATGGAGAAGAGGCTGCAGCAGAGAATATTAAACAAAAAGTTGATAATGAATTGCTATTTTTATTAGCAGGTGTAGATAGAAATGCAGATGGAACAGTTGGTGATTTTTCACGATCGGATACTTTAATGCTTGTAAAAGCAAATGCAAATACTGGAAAAATTGATATTTTATCAATCCCTAGAGATAGTAGAGTTCCAATAAAGGGAGAATTTGATAAAATAAATCATGCACATGCCTATGGTGGAATAGAGCTAACAATGCAGACGATAAGAAATTTCTTAGGAATTGATTTGGATTATTATGTGCAAGTTGATTTTGAAGCTGTACAAAAAATTGTAGATGCTCTAGGTGGCTTTGACTATGATGTACCAAGTGGAGTATATGTTCAAAGAGGAGAAAGCGTCAATATTGAACCAGGAAGCCAACATCTAGATGGAATAAATACATTATGGTATCTAAGAACTAGATATATTTATCAAAATGGTGATATAGGTAGAGTTAATGCGCAACAGAAATTTATAAAAGATACAGTTGATCAGATAGTAGAAAAATTTTCTGCTATGAATATTCCGTCATTTATAAATACTTATCTTAAGGATGTAAAGACAAATATTCCTTTATCAACTATATTAAAAATGAGTTCGAATATAAAGAAATTCTCATCTTCAAAAGTCAATACCTATGCTGTAACAGGCTTTGAACAGACAATTAATGGTACAAGTTACTACATTCCAGATTATAACAAGGCTTGGCAAATAAGAGATAAGATTTTTAAAGATTATATATGGGATAAATGGGACAAAGAAGAGTCAGGTTATTTAGAATATCAGAATTACTTTGATAATCAAGATGATTTATCAAATGATACAGATAAAAATCAAAATATAGATTATAATTATGATAACAAAGAAGGTGGTTATTATAATCAACAAAATTCATATAACAATCA
>JAUNAV010000028.1 GCA_030527425.1 Tissierellia bacterium | reverse complement strand
ATTCTAAGATCAGCTTCTTATTTTATTTCTTCTTTTATAAGCCCCTTTTTATAAGCTGATAAAAGTTCTTCTAGATCATTTATTTTATCCATGATCTTTTTTCCATAGTCAGTATCTTTTATTCTATGTCTTTGTTTAAATTTTTCAGTTATAAATATTTTAGGTGTATATGAACCCATATGATCTACAATTTGATTGAAATTTTGATGTTGAGCAATTGCTAAATGATGCGAATTATACATTAATGTATAACCAGCTATACCTGTTTTTTTCTGATAATGCTTTGCAATCCCACCATCTATTACATATAATTTACCATTTGCTCTTAAAGGATTTTGATCTTTTTTTACTGGAACATGTCCATTTATAATATGTGAATTTTCAGCATCCATATCAAATTCTTTAAATATCATATCACAAATTTTTTCATCATATGATAATTTAAAATAAGGATTCATCTTTTCTTCCTTCAAATCTTTATCATCGACAAATAAATTTTCAAAGGCGGAAAATTGACTTTTTCCAAATAATGGAGACTTAGCTCCTGCCCATAAATACCACATAAGATCAAGTGCATATTGCTTTTTTATCTTATCTTTTTTAAAATAAGCATCTCTTATTATTTGGTCGAATTTATCCATTAGAGCTTTGCCCTTATATTTTTTATTTTCTAAGGTTACAGTTTGAAAACTTCCGTCTTCATTTAATGGAATGCAACCATGAAATAAAAGATTTGAGTTGACTATCTTATACATAGAACCTCTTGTGTATAAGAAATTTATATGTCTTTTTAATCTTTGTGAATGTTTAAAACTTATCATCAATAGATCAACTAGTTGATTTTCTTCTTTGGTAAGTTTTAGAGGATCTTTAGGATTGATTGTTGGAAAATTGGTATCTTTTAATTTAACACCTTTATAAGTCATTTTATCATAGTCTATATGAGCTAAGACATTTCTATCATCCATATGATATTCAGGATGCCTATTTATCAATTGTCCTTCAAGTTTGAAGCGAATTATACTCATCGCTTTGTGCATCTTTGCTGTTATTTTTTCATCAACCCTGTCAAATTTATTTTCATCATAAATTCTAGGCATGAATATTTCGCAAGGATCATCCTTGTAGACATCTACTGCAAATTCAAAAAGGCTTCTTATATTAATACCATATCCATCTTCTAAAAGGTCAAAATTATTGTATTGAATTGCACCACATAAGACTTGGCTCATTAGAGCTTTATTACCAGCATAAGCACCCATCCATTCAATATCATGATTTCCCCATTGAAAATCTACTCTATCAAATGATATCAATTCATCCATTATTATTTGAGGTGATGAACCTCTATCAAAGATATCGCCAATAATGTGCAAGCTATCAACAGATATGCGCTGAATTAGATAACATATTGATATTATAAATTCTTCTGATGATTTATATTCTATGATGCTCTCTATTATTTTTTCATAATAAATCTTTTTATTAAATTCTTTGTTGTTTACATACAATAATTCATCGAGAATCTCTTTGTAAGAAGCACCTATTTTATCTAATACCTTAGTTTTCTGATATTTTGTAGAGATAAATCTAAAAAGTTCTACTAATCTGTAGATAGTTATTTTATAAAATTGATTGGTAATTTCTTTATTATCCTTTTTGTTTCTAAGGTATTTTTCAGGTTCATAAATTAAACTTGCAAGATCATCTTGATCATCCTCTTCTAAAGTATTGCCATATAATTGCGAAATTTTATCACGAATATTGCCCGCAGCAGAGCGGAGCAAGTGAATAAAAGAATCGCTTTCCCCATGTAAATCCGAAAAGAAATACTCAGTTCCTTTCGGCAAATACAATTTTGATTTTAATGTAATGATCTCATTTGAAACCAATGTTCTATTTGGATAAGTTTTACTTAGCAATTTTAAATATTTTAAATCAGACATTTACTCCTCTTTCTTAGTTTCATTAAAAGCACTTAAATTAAGATCTTTAATTTTTACAAAATCAATATTATCAATAATACTTGTAGTATTATCTAATTTCTCTTTTTCTAAAAGATCACTTTCTTCTTTAATTTCATCTTTATCATCTTCAACTACTTCTTCTTCATATGTTCTTGAATTGATATCTCCAAGAGCAATAATTGAGCCGATAATTAAAAACAAATTAAATACTATTGGAATAATTAGAAGCCATTTTCTCCTTATAAATAAAAAAACTACTCCAGCAATTATTATAAATAGTATACCAAGTATGATATTTGAAAGCATGCCCTTATGTTTAACTCTAGAATTTCTAATTTTTATTGATAATAAAATATTTATTACAAGAAAGATTATGCTAAAGATAAGTCCTATTAATCTGCTATTACTTCTTGTTATAAAATTAATATCAACAAGTCCAAAGACAAAAGCTAAAAGTGAATTATCAACTAATAGCATAAATGCCATAAATACAACTGCGAGTATCGATAAGACATTTCTATAGAATTCTGAAATTAATAATAATAAATTTCCTCTTAATTTTTCCATATACACTCCTTAGTACAATTATATCATAGATATAAATACCTTGCTTTTAAAAATTTCAAATAAAGGTAGAATGAGTTTGAGGTGAGAGTATGACATTAGATAAAATTTTAGAAAAAAGATGTTCTATAAGAAAATATAATGATGATAATTTAAAAGATGAAGAGATAAAAGAAATTTTAAATGCAGCAAATAAGGCTCCTATTGGACTTAATAGATATGATCACTACCATCTAACTGTAATTACAAACAAACAATTTATAAATGCTATACAAGTCGAAGCGCACAAGAAGGTAACTAGTAACAAAGAAAGTCTATTTAATGCTCCATGTGTAATAATAGTTAGCAGCGACATCTATGAAGATATAACATATGCAGATTGCGCTTGCATAATAGAAAATATGATTCTTAAAGCCTCAGAATTGGAGATTGGTTCTTGTTATATATGGGGAATTATTAATAAATTAAAAGATGGCGAATATATTAAAGCATTAAATCTGAAAGAAGGATTTAGACCTATTAGTGCTGTGGTATTAGGAAAAACTGACGAAAAATTAAAATCAAAAGATAAAGAAATTCCAGTAAACTATATAAAATGATAAAATTTACAACTAAAGAAGACTTTTCTAGGATAAAAAAATTAAGAGAAGAAGTCTTTATTAAAGAACAAGGCTTTAAAAATGAATTTGACGATATAGATGATATAGCAACTCATCTGTGTTTGAAAGAAGATGATAAATTAATTGCATATCTTAGAATTTATAAACAAGAAGATAAATATTTTATAGGGCGTGTAATTGTAAAAAGAGAATATAGGAATAAGGGATATGGCAAAAAAATTTTAAAAGAAGCTCTTAAAAGATTAAAAGGTAGAAAGGTAATAAACCACTCTCAATTTGATAAAAGGGAATTTTATAAGAAATGTGGTTTTATCGAAACTAATATTATAGACTATGATGAGTCTGTTAAGCATGTATATCTAATAAGGGAAGAAATTTAAAATAAGAAATTGCTCTTTGAATAAATAAATAAATATGGTATAATAAAAGCACTTTTTACAAAAAGGATGTGAGCATTATAAAAATTGTAGTATTTAAAATTAAGGGAAATTTTTCAAATTAATCAAAAGATTAATTCTTTTTGCATGTTGACTTTTCCTCAAATTAAATGCTATAATATAAAATTGCTAGTAATTGCAGAAATTAGATTTTTTAAATTTTGATTTTATTAAAAATTAAAAGTTTCCTTTTTATGTCTTTGTTAAAAGACATATTGGATTCTTATCATGTTGAAGAAATAAGGAGTGGATTTAATGGCTAAATATCATAAACAAATGTATGGTAGAACTGAGCGTTACAGTTTTTCAAAGATTCCTCAAGTATTGGATTTACCAAATCTTTTAAAAGTCCAAAAGGATTCCTATAATTGGTTTTTAGAAGAAGGCTTAGGAGAGATTTTAGAAGATATTTCTCCAATTGAAGATTATAATGGCAATTTGATTTTAGAATTTGTCGATTATAAATTTGATAAAGAAGCTAAATATACAGTAGAAGAATCAAAGGATAAAGATGTAACTTATGCAAAAAGCCTTAAAGTAAAGGCTAGGCTTATCAATAAAGAGACTGAAGAAGTAAAAGAACAAGAAGTTTTTATGGGAGATTTCCCAATGATGACAGATTCTGCAACCTTTGTCATAAATGGTGCAGAAAGGGTAATAGTAAGCCAACTTGTTAGAAGTCCTGGTGTTTATTATGCCGAAGAACTTGATAAATCAGGAGATAAACTCTATTCTTCAACAGTAATACCAAATAGAGGTGCATGGATTGAATTTGATACCGATGCAAGTCATGCAGTAAATGTTAGACTCGATAGAACTAGAAAGCTTCCAGCTACTACCTTAGTGCGTGCTTTATTATTTGATACAGACGAGGAAATAATTGAAGCATTGGGTGATAGTAAACATCTTAGAAATACTTTAGAAAAAGAAAATTCTAAAAATGGACAAGAAGCTTTAATTGAAATATATAAGAAATTAAAACCTGGAGATCCTGCAAGTTTAGAATCAGCAGAAAATTTAATAAATAATTTATTATTTGATGATAGAAGATATGATCTTGCTAAAGTTGGAAGATATAAATACAATAAAAAACTTGCAATTTCAAATAGAATTATAAATCAAAGGGCTGCAAGTGATGTTGTTGATGAAGATACTGGAGAAATTTTTGTTAAAAAAGGCGATGTAATAACAAGACAATTAGCTTTAGAAATTGAAAATGCTGGTATCAATATTGTTGATATTATAACCTATAAAGGAAATGAAGAGGTTGTTGTCAGGGTTATAGGTAATCACTTTGTAGATTTAGAAAGCTTTGAACAATTAAAAGATATTGATCTTAGCGAAGCAGATCTTTCTGATAAAGTATATTATCCAGTCATAAATGAAATTTTAGAATCTTGCGATTCAAAAGATGAAATTAAAAATGAAATAATTAGAAGAAGAAAAGAACTTTCACCAAAACACATTACCAAAAGTGATATTTTAGCATCTGTTAATTATCAATTCAATTTATTTATGGACATTGGTGAGGTTGATGATATAGACCATCTTGGAAATAGAAGAGTAAGAGGCGTTGGTGAGCTTTTACAAAATCAGTTTAGAGTAGGGCTTGCAAGAATGGAAAGAGTTGTTAGAGAAAGAATGACAACTCAAGATCCAGATCTTGCCACACCACAAGGACTTATTAATATTAAGCCTGTAACAGCTGTAATCAAGGAATTCTTTGGATCATCACAGTTATCTCAATTTATGGATCAAACAAATCCTATGAGTGAGCTTACTCACAAAAGAAGACTTTCAGCATTGGGACCAGGTGGTTTATCTAGAGATAGAGCAGGTGTTGAAGTAAGAGACGTTCACGATTCTCATTATGGAAGAATTTGTCCAATAGAAACCCCAGAAGGACCAAATATAGGTCTAATAACTTCTCTTACAACATATGCTAGAGTCAATAAATATGGATTTATAGAAACTCCTTATAGAAAAGTAAAAAAGGGAGAAGGAATAGTAACAGAAGAGATAGAATATCTAACTGCTGATATTGAAGATAAATTTATAATAGCACAAGCTAATGAGCCATTAGATGAAAATAATAAATTTATAAATGAAAGAGTTTCAGGTCGTGGTATTAATGCAGAAAATGATATATATCCAAGAGATGAAATAGAATATATGGACGTTTCTCCACAGCAGATAGTTTCTGTGGGAGCAAACTTAATTCCGTTTTTGGAAAATGACGACTCTACAAGAGCTTTGATGGGTGCAAACATGCAAAGACAGGCAGTGCCTTTATTAAAAGCTGAAGCGCCTATTGTAGCAACTGGAATTGAACATAGAGCTGCAAAAGATTCAGGTGTTTGTGTAGTAAGCAAAAATGCCGGAAAGGTCGTTTATGTTGCAGATAATCAAATTAAGGTAAAAAGAGATTCTGATGGTAAAATAGATGATTATCACCTACTTAAATTTAAAAGAGCAAACCAAGGCACTACTATAAATCAAAGAGCAATAGTAAAAGTTGGCGAGCATGTTGATGCAGATGAAATTCTAGCAGATGGACCATCAACAGATCATGGCGAACTTTCCTTAGGAAAAAATATATTAATTGCATTTACAACTTGGGAAGGATACAACTACGAGGATGCTATGCTTTTAAATGAGCAATTAGTAATTGATGATGTTTTAACTAGTGTTCATATTGAAGAATATGAATGTGAAGCTAGAGAAACAAAACTTGGTAGTGAAGAGATAACAAAAGATATTCCAAATGTTGGTGAAGATATGAAAAAAGATCTTGACGAACAAGGAGTTATAAGAATAGGTGCAGAAGTTGAAAGTGGAGATATATTAGTAGGTAAAGTATCTCCAAAAGGAGAGACTGAGCTTTCTCCAGAAGAAAGACTTCTTCGAGCAATTTTTGGTGAAAAAGCTAGAGAAGTTAGAGATACATCTTTAAAAATTCCTCATGGCGAAAGAGGTATTGTTGTTGATGTAAAGGAATATAACAAAAAAAATGGCGATGAATTATCTCCAGGTGTAAATAAAGTTATAAGAGTTTATGTCGCAAGCAAAAGAAAGATAATGGTTGGAGATAAGATGTGTGGTCGCCATGGTAATAAGGGTGTTGTCAGTAGGATACTTCCTAGAGAAGATATGCCATTTTTACCAGATGGAACACCAGTTCAAATCTGCTTAAATCCACTAGGTATTCCTTCAAGAATGAACTTAGGACAGGTATTAGAAGTTCATATGGGTCTTGCTGCTAGAACTATGGGTTGGAAAATCGCCACTCCTGTATTTGATGGTGCTTTGGATACTGAAATTGAAGATACATTAGAGATGGCTCATCAAAAGGCAGATTATGTAAATAAAACTGGAAAAATTGTTTTAAGAGATGGTAGAACTGGAGAAGAATTTGATAATCCAGTAACAGTTGGTGTAATGTACATGCTAAAACTTCATCACATGGTTGAAGAAAAAATACATGCTAGAAGTATTGGACCATACTCACTAGTAACTCAACAGCCACTAGGTGGTAAAGCACAATTTGGTGGACAAAGATTTGGAGAGATGGAAGTATGGGCTCTTGAAGCATATGGAGCAAGTCATACTCTTCAAGAGATATTAACTGTTAAATCAGATGATATAACAGGAAGAGTAAAGACTTATGAATCAATTGTTAAAGGCGAAAATATTCCAGAGCCAGGAACACCAGAAAGCTTTAAAGTACTTGTTAAAGAACTTCAATCCCTAGGACTTGATGTCGAATTATTAGATGAAGACAAAAATGTTCTAGAATTAAAAGAAGATATAGATGAGGAAGATTCATTTTCAAAAATTGACAGAATCGACCCAACCAAGATAAAAACTAATAAAAATCTAGGCCTTTCAAGCAAAGAAAAGAAGTTAAAGAAAACTGATGAAGAAAATGAGGCCAGAGATTTAGCGATGGATCAAGAGATTGTTAATGACATAAATGATAGTACTGAACAAGGTATTGGATATGTCGATGATGAAGAGAAATAGGAGGCTTTTTTGTCAGAATTAACTAAATTTGATGCTATGCGCATGAAGATAGCATCACCTGAAAAGATTAGATCATGGTCTCATGGAGAAGTTAAAAAGCCCGAAACAATAAATTACAGAACTTTAAAACCTGAAAAAGATGGCTTATTCTGTGAAAAGATCTTTGGACCTACAAAGGACTATGAATGTTCATGTGGTAAATATAAAAGAATTAGATACAAGGGCGTTGTCTGTGAAAAGTGCGGAGTAGAAGTAACAAAAAGCAAAGTTAGACGTGAGAGAATGGGACATATTGAACTTGCAAGCCCAGTAAGTCATATTTGGTATTTCAAAGGCATTCCTTCTAAAATGGGATTGCTTTTGGATATGAGCCCAAGAGTTCTTGAAAAGATCTTATACTTCGCAAGTTATGTAGTAATAGATCCAGGCGAGAGTGATCTATATGAAAAACAGGAACTTTCAGAAGCAGAATATCAAGATGCACTTGATAAATGGGGCTATAGTTTCGATGCCCAAATGGGTGCAGAAGCTGTAAAAAAATTGCTTGAAAATGTAAATCTTGAAAAAGAATATGAACATTTGATAAAAGAACTTGAAGAAGCTACAGGACAAAAGAAGATAAGAATCTCTAGAAGACTTGAGGTTGTTGATGCTTTCTTAACAAGCGGCAATAAACCAGAATGGATGATATTAGATGTTCTTCCAGTTATGCCACCAGATTTAAGACCAATGGTACAACTTGAAGGTGGAAGATTTGCAACAAGTGACCTTAATGATTTGTACAGAAGAGTAATAAATAGAAACAATCGTCTTAAAAGATTATTAGATATAGGAGCTCCTGAAATCATTGTAAGAAATGAAAAGAGAATGCTTCAAGAAGCAGTAGATGCTCTAATAGACAATGGTAGAAGAGGAAGAGCAGTTACTGGAGCTTCAAATAGAAATATGAAGAGTCTTTCTGATCTTTTAAAAGGTAAAAGTGGACGTTTCAGACAAAATCTTTTAGGAAAGAGAGTTGACTATTCAGGAAGATCTGTAATAGTAGTAGGACCTGATTTAAAATTCAATCAATGTGGCCTTCCAAAAGAGATGGCTCTTGAACTTTTCAAACCATTTATTATGAATAAAGTGGTTGAAAAAGATATGGCTCATAATTTAAAGAGCGCTAAAAAAATGGTTGAGAAAAAAGATGACAGAGTATTTGAAGTTTTAGAAGAGGTCATTAAAGATCATCCAGTGCTTTTAAATCGTGCCCCTACACTACACAGACTCGGTATTCAAGCATTTGAACCAGTTTTAGTAGAGGGTAAAGCAATTAAACTTCATCCACTTGCTTGTACTGCATTTAACGCAGACTTTGACGGTGACCAGATGGCTATTCATCTACCATTATCAAATGAAGCGCAAATAGAAGCAAGATTATTGATGATGAGCACAAATAATATCCTTGGCCTAAAAGATGGTAAGCCTATTACTACACCTACACAGGATATGGTCCTTGGTGCATACTATATGACTACCATAAAAGAAGGCGCTAAGGGCGAAGGTATGGTATTTTCTGATTTATCAGAGATGATGAAAGCTTATATAAATCATGAAGTAACCATACAAACAAAAGTCGCTGTTGCCGTAAAACCATCAAATGATCTACCAGCAAAAATTGTAGAATCTTCAGTTGGACGATTTATATACAATGAAGGAATTCCACAAGATTTAGGCTTTGTAAATAGAAGTGAAGATCCATATTCACTTGAGGTAGATAGAGTAGTTGATTCAGGTCTTTTAGCTGATATTATCGATAGATGCTATAGAAAACATGGAAATATTGAAACAAGCAAAATTCTTGATTATGTAAAATCAACAGGCTATAAATATTCAACACTTTCAGGACTTACAATATCGATGGCTGATGTTATAATTCCTCACAATAAGCAAGATCTACTAGATGAAGCTGATAAACAAGTAGATAAATTTGAAAAACTCTATAAGAGAGGATTTATAACTGATGATGAAAGATATGAAAAAGTAATTGAGATTTGGAAAGATACTACAGATAGAGTAACAGATGCTCTACTTGATGAACTTTATCCTACAAATCCAATTAAAATCTTTGCAGATTCTGGTGCCCGTGGTTCAACTAATCAGATAAGACAGCTTGGTGGAATGCGTGGACTAATGGCAAGAGCAGATGGTAAAACAATAGAAATTCCAATTACTGCAAACTTCCGCGAGGGTCTATCTGTACAAGAATACTTTATATCTACCCATGGTTCTAGAAAAGGACTTACAGATACAGCCCTAAGAACGGCCGATTCTGGTTATTTGACAAGAAGAATGGTAGATATCTCACAAGATGTCATTGTAACTGAAGATGATTGTCATACTGATGGATATGTTGTAGCTAAAGAATTTAAAGAAGGCAATGAATTAGTAGAAAATTTATATACTAGAATTGTAGGAAGAAATGCTTTTGAAGATATTGAAAATCCTGAAACACATGAAATTATAGTTCATAAAAATGAAACAATCGATGAAAATTCTGCAGAAGAGATTGTAAGAGCAAAAATCACAGAAGTTAAGCTTCGTTCAGTATTAGAATGTAAAGCAAAACATGGCGTTTGTGCTAAATGCTATGGTAGAAACTTAGCTACAGGAAAATCTGTAAATATTGGAGAAGCAGTTGGTATTATAGCCGCACAATCAATAGGAGAGCCTGGTACACAGCTTACAATGAGAACATTCCACTCAGGTGGTATAGCAGGAGTTGGAATTACTCAAGGTCTTCCAAGGGTTGAGGAGCTTTTTGAAGCTCGTAAACCTAAAGGACTTGCCTATATTACAGAAAATTCTGGTAGAGTAAGTCTCATTCAAAATGAAAAGAAGACAGATGTGGAAGTTTTAAGCGATGATGGTTATTCTAAAAAATACAATATCCCTTATGGATCACGTTTCTTAGTAAAAGATGGAGACTATGTCCAAAAAGGAGATCAATTGACTGAAGGTTCAGTTGATCCACATGATGTATTAAAAGTTCTTGGAAAAATTGGTGTTCAAAATTACATCACTAAGGAAGTACAAAAGGTTTATAGAATTCAAGGTGTTGAGATAGATGATAGACATATTGAAGTAATCATCAAACAAATGCTTAAAAAAGTCAAAATAGAAGAATCTGGTGATACTAAGTTCTTACCAGGATCACTTCAAGAAAAACGTGATGTTGAAATTGAAAATGAAAGACTTGAAAAAGAAGGAAAGAAACCTGCAACCTTTACACAAGAGCTTTTAGGAATAACAAAAGCTTCCCTTGCTACAGAATCTTGGCTTTCAGCTGCAAGTTTCCAAGAGACAACAAGAGTATTGACAGATGCTTCAATTAAAGGAAAAGAAGATAATCTTAAAGGTCTAAAAGAAAATATAATCATCGGTAAATTGATACCTGCAGGAACTGGTATGAGAAAATATACTGATGTAGAAATAGATTATGAAACAAAAGAACAAGAAGACCTTCAAATTGAAGAAAATAGAAAGCTAATTGAAAGCAAAATGGACAAATAAAAAAGGCGCACTTTAAAGTGCGTCTTTTTGGGTATAAATACATTGAGGTGAAAAAATGCCATATAATGAAAAAGAATATCCCAATTCTATGAAAAATTTATCAAAAGTTACAAGAAGAAAAGCTATAGACATTTTAAATGCCATGCTAAAAGATGGATATGATGAAGAAAATGCGATAGCAATATCTATTTCTCAAGCAAAAAAATGGTATGAGGATGCAAGTGAGTATGATAAAAAGAAATTAAGGGAAAAAGATATTACAAAGCATAAAAAAGATAATGATTCAGCAAGATTGCAAGATGAAGATGTGATTGTTGAATTTGATGATGAAAAAGATGAGTGGAAAGTAAAAACTAAAAATTCTAAAAGAGCTGATTCTTACCATCATTATAAAAAAGATGCTAAAAAAAGAGCTGAGGAAATTGCAGATAAAAAAGACAGTGATCTTGAAATAAAGAATAAAAATAAGTGAAAGTACTATAGCTTTGAAAGATTATTTACTAGTCTTTAAATATAAAACTGATCTTTTAGATTATAAGAATTAATTTAAAAGATCAGTTTATTTTATGCCTAAGTTTTATCTCTATACTATTTTTGATTTTTGATTTTTTCATAAAAATCTTCATTTTCTAATTGCTTGGCATAAAATTTTGAAAGATTAAGATAATTTAAACTATCTTTGGCGTCTAATAATTTCAATAATTTATATTTTTGAAAATATATTTCCTCTATAAAACTAAGATTTCGAGTTGAAAGGGAGCAATTTAAAGCTTTATCGATATGCCTTAGAGACTTTAAATAATTTTGTGCATTTTCATAGCAATTTGACAATATAATCTCTTTAAAATATATTCTAAACTATTTGGTTTGATAAATTGTGTTGAATTGTATAATTTTTCAAAATCCATTTTAATTCTTAATTTCTGTTTAACGAGGATTAGAAATAGAAAGATAAAAATTTCAAATTCATTAAAATAATTTAGGTTGTAATTATCATTAAATTCACTCTTAGTAGTACATATCGACTTTTCTAATAAAGCCTTAGATTTAAAGACATCATCATTAAATAAAGATTTAATTGCTTCTACAAAAAATTTAAGTCTAAGATAAATTTTTGATTCATATTCATTACTTATTATGCTTTTTAAGTATTCTATTTCTTTAATTTCTATATTTAAATCAAAGTTAGAGCCAATAATCTTTTTTAAAACTGCATAAAAAATTTTATTATGTAGTTTGTAAAATTTTAAATTTTTGTCTATATAATATTTAAATAGATCAACTTCAAGAGCATTGCTTAGCGAAACTAAAGTATTATAGCTTATACTAGTTTTACTATTTTCTATATTTCTAATCGTTCTTTCTGAAATATTACTTTTAAAAGCTAATTCTTCTTGCGAGAGCTTCTTTTCTTTTCTGATTCTTTTTAGAGTAAAGCCGAAGTTTAACTCATTTTTAACATCCATATTATCACCACTTTATTTATACCCGAATTGTAGAATCAATATTGTGAAAATTCACATAGTAAAAGAATTAGTTTTTTAAAAATGTTATTATTCTCTAATTTACAAGTATCCTTGACTAAGTTTCTATTTTAAAATACTATATTAATAAATGATTAACGTTTACAGGAGGAAATAATCATGATGCAAAAGATCCAGCGCTTTGGTGGAGCTATGTTTACGCCAGTCTTATTATTTGCATTTGCCGGCGTAATTATAGGTATTTCAACATTGTGCACGACAGAAATAATAATTGGTGATTTAGCAAAAGAAGGCACATTATGGCATGGATTTTGGAATATGCTATTATCTGGAGGATGGACAGTCTTTAATCAATTGCCATTATTATTTGCAGTAAGTTTACCAATAGGACTAGCTAAAAAGCAAAATGCTAGAGCTTGTATGGAAGCTTTAGTATTGTATTTGACTTTTAACTATTTCTTATCGACTATTTTAGAACAATGGGGAAGCTCTTTTGGAGTTGACTTTGCAAGTGAGGTTGGAGGTAGTAGCGGTCTAGCTATGATAGCCAATATCAAGACACTTGATATGGGAATGATGGGAGCTTTACTCATCTCTGGTATTTCAATATTTATCCACAATAAATTTTTTGATAAATCATTACCAGAATGGCTCGGCGTATTTCAAGGCTCGACATTTGTTGTAGGCATAGGATTTTTCATTATGATACCTATGGCATTTCTGGCTGCTTTGGTTTGGCCAAAAGTACAAAATGGCATGGAAATATTCCAGAATTTTGTTTTATCAACTGGAGCAGTTGGAGTATGGGTATTTGTACTTTTAGAAAGATTACTAATACCTTTTGGATTGCACCATCTAATGTATGCACCATTTTTCTATGACAATGTAGTAGTAAATGGTGGAATATATTCTGCATGGGCAAAGATGCTTCCTGAACTTGCGGCTAGTACGAAAGACTTAAAAGAACTTGCGCCTTTTGCTGCTTATACTGCTACAGGTTGGTCTAAGATTTTTGGTTGTGTTGGAATTGGAATGGCATTTTATAAAACTGCCAATGAACAAAGAAAAAAAGAAGTATTGGGACTGGTTATTCCAATAGTTTTAACAGCTGTATTATGTGGAGTTACTGAGCCAATTGAATTTACATTCCTATTTATTGCACCTCTTTTATTTGCAGTTCATGCAATACTTGCAGCTAGCTTATCGACGATTATGTATCTATTTGGTGTAGTCGGGGTATTTTCAGGCGGCGCAATTGAAATGGCATCTTTAAATTGGATACCTTTGATGGCTAATCATGCTTCAACTTATTTGAAAATGCTTATAATAGGAATAATTGCAATATTTGTTTGGTATTTTGTATTTAGATTTTTAATACTAAAATTCGATTTTAAAACACCAGGAAGAGAAATAGAATCTGAAGAAGTAAAATTCTATTCAAAAAAAGAATTTAGAGAAACAAATGCTAGTAACCAACAAAAAAACGAAAAAGTTAGTAAACAAAGCCTAAATGCCAAAAAGGCTAAAGATATATTACATGGTTTAGGAGGAGCAGATAATATAGAAGACTTTACAAATTGCGTTACAAGGCTTAGAGTAAATGTTAAAGATCCATCTAAAATATTAGATGATAGCTATTTTAGGGAAATAAAAACCCATGGAACAAGTAGAAATGGAAAGAGCATTCATGTAATTGTAGGAATGACTATTCAACAAGTTGCAGATGAATTTTCCAAATTATTGTAAAAAGGAGGATTTTATGAAAAAATATGGTATTACTGTAGCAGGTGGAGGTTCTACTTTCACACCTGGAATAATTTTAATGCTTATGGATAATCTCGATAGATTTCCAATTAGATCAATAAAATTATATGATAATGATAAAAATAGACAGGAAAAAATAGGCAAGGCCTTTTCAATTTATATGAGAGAAAATCATGAAGATATAGAATTTATCTATACAACAGATCCTAAAGAAGCCTTTAGCGATATTGATTTTGTAATGGCTCAAATTAGAGTTGGTAAGTATGAGATGAGAAGTCATGATGAAAAAATTCCGCCAAAACATGGTGTTATAGGTCAAGAGACATGTGGTCCAGGTGGAATTGCATATGGTCTAAGATCAATTGGAGGAGTTTTAGAAGTATTAGATTACATGGAGAAATATTCTCCTGATGCTTGGATGTTAAATTACTCAAATCCTGCAGCAATAGTGGCTGAGGCAACAAGAAGACTTAGACCAAATTCAAAAATATTGAATATATGCGATATGCCAATTGATCTTATGTATAAAATGGCAGATATGGTAGGTAAAAATAGCTGGAAAGACCTAGACGTTTCATATTTTGGTTTAAACCATTTTGGATGGTGGACTGAAATCTATGATCATGATGGAAATGACCTTATGCCAAAAATTAAAGAGCATGTCTCAAAAAATGGATTTTATGATGGTGTTGGTACAAATCAACATGTTGACGAGTCATGGATTGAAACTTTTACAAAGGCAAAAGATGTATATGCAGTTGATCCTTCAACAATTCCAAACACATATTTAAAATATTATCTATATCCTGATTTTGTGATGGAGCATACTGATATAAATCATACAAGAGTCGATGAAGTAAGAGAAGGAAGAGAAAAAGAAGTCTTTGAACTTTGCGATAAAATAATAGAAAATAATACAGCCAAAGGCATTAAACTTGAAGCAGATGCACATGCATCATATATAGTTGATCTTGCTGCGGCTCTTGCAGAAAATACAAAAGAAACATTTCTTCTTATAGTACCAAATGATGGGGCTATATCAAACTTTGATCCTACTGCCATGGTTGAAATTCCATGTATAGTTGGAAAAAATGGGTATAAAAAAATATGCCAAGGACAAATTCCAAGATTCCAAAAAGGACTTATGGAAGAGCAAGTTGCAGTTGAAAAATTAGCAGTTGAAGCTTGGATAGAACATAGCTATCAAAAACTGTGGCAAGCTTTGACTCTTTCAAAAACTGTTCCTAGCGCAAAAGTAGCAAAAGAAATATTAGATGATCTTTTGGAAGCTAATAAAGATTTCTGGCCTGAATTAAATTAAGATTAACCTGCAGTTTAACTGCAGGTATTTTTTTGATATATTATATATATGAAATTAGATTATAAAATTAAAGAAAACCTTACTGATACTGAAAATTACATACTAAAAGTAATAGAAAATGATGAAAATATTTATAATTACTCTATTGAACAATTGGCTAAAAAATGCCACACCTCTAGAACTACGGTACTTAGATTGTCTAAAAAATTAGGTTTTAAGGGTTATAGCGAACTTAAGTATTTTCTAAAAAATACAAAAAATCAAAAAAATAATTCTATAGATGAAAAAATAAAAGAATTATTAAAAAAAGATTTTAAGCTAAATGAGTTTTATGAAATAATTGATAAGTCAAAGAAGATATATATTTTTGCTAAGGACTTTAATTCAATATTAATTGCTAAGTATCTAAAAAAATTATTTTTCCAAATAAAAAGAACTTGTTTTATTTATGATGGATCAAGCGAGATCGAACAGATACTTACAAGGATTAATAAGAATGATATGTTATTAATTATAGAACTTAGTGAAACTGAAAATACGAAAATTGTGAAAAGTTCATATATTAAATCAAAAAATAAAGTCTTTTTATCAAAAAATAAAAAGCTGATTGAAATAGCTGATTATATACTTCCAATTGAATATAATGAGGATAATACTATGTATCTGTCACAAATATTTTTGCAATTGGATCTAATATTTAGGAGAAAAAATGAAAAATTTTAATGATCTCATAAGCGAAAATTTCGAAAAGTTAAATGACTCTGATTTAAAAATATATAATTATATAGCAAATAATAAAAATAAAATATCTACTATGGAAATAAAAGATTTAGCCCAAAAACTTAAAGTATCATCATCTTATATATCAGAATTTTCAAAAAAGATTGGACTAGATGGATTTATGGAATTAAAATATCTTTTGAAATGGGAAAAACTTGATATAGAAAAGTTTGATCACAAAGAATTAGAATATACATTCAATGATATAATTTCTACGATGCTAATGATAAGAAGTAGAAATTTAGATGATTTTTTTGAAAAATTTGATAAGGCAAATAATATATATGCATGTTTTTCAGGACTTAGTCAAAAGCATGCATCAGAAGAATTGCAGAGAGCTTTGCTAAATATTTCAAAAGATCTTTATATAATTGAAGATTATGAAATGGCATATAAATTAGCTAAAGATTTTAATAGTAAAGATATCTTATTTGTTTTTTCTTTTGGAGGAGAAAATCAGAGATTGATTGAATATATAAAAGAAGTTAAACAAAAGGTGACTATAATATCAATAACTAGATTGTCAAATAATACAATATCTATTTTAAGCGATTATAATATTCCATTTCTAACCCATAGTGTTTATACTTATAATAATTATTTAAAAGTAAATCCTACAGCACAATTTTTTGTATTAATTGATTTTTTAGTATTAAAATATTTGGAATATAAAAGTTGACAAAAGATGATGCAACTGGTAGAATTATAAGCGTTGGTTAAGACCAAAAATAAAAGTAAAAAAGGAGGTGCATTATGCCAACAATCAACCAACTTGTTAGAAAAGGCAGAAAGACAGAAAAAGAAAAGAGTAATACTCCTGCTTTAGGTTATAATTTTAACACTCTTAAAAGAAAACCTACCAGAAGTAACTCACCACAAAAACGTGGAGTTTGTACATCAGTAAGAACTGTAACTCCAAAAAAGCCTAACTCAGCACTTAGAAAAGTTGCCAGAGTTCGTCTCACAAATGGTGCAGAAGTTCTTTCTTACATTCCAGGAATCGGACACAATCTTCAAGAGCACTCTGTCGTTCTTATAAGAGGCGGAAGAGTAAAAGACCTTCCAGGTGTTAGATACCATATTATAAGAGGTACATTAGATACTGCCGGAGTTGAAAATAGAAAACAAGGTAGATCAAAATACGGCGCTAAAAAGGCCTAATCAATGATTATAGTGCATAATGTACCTATTTATATAGAGTATGTCTTGCACAGCGGGCTTATGCTCGAGTACTAAAGATATTACATTTAATTGGTAAAGGAGGGAAGAGAAGTGTCAAGAAAAGGACATATACCAAAAAGAGAAGTAATGCCTGATGCTAAATATGGTGACAGAGTTGTTACAAAACTTATCAACAATGTCATGCTTGATGGCAAAAAGGGACTTGCAACAAAAATAGTTTATGAAGCATTTGACAAAGTTCAAGAAACAGTTGGTGAGGATGCTATCGAAGTATTCTACAAAGCATTAGAAAATATTATGCCAACTTTAGAAGTTAAAGCTAGAAGAATCGGTGGTGCAAACTATCAAGTACCAATCGAAGTTAGACCAGAAAGAAGACAAACTTTAGGACTTAGATGGCTTGTAAACTTCGCAAGAGCTCGTGGCGAAAAGACAATGGTAGAAAGACTTGCTAAAGAGATCATGGATGCATCAAATAACACTGGAGCTAGTGTAAGAAGAAAAGAAGAGATGCACAGAGCTGCTGAGGCAAATAAAGCTTTCGCACACTACAGATATTAATTTTTTAAGGGGGATTAAGTTTGCCTAGAGAATATTCACTCAAGGATACTAGAAACATTGGTATTATGGCGCATATCGATGCCGGAAAAACAACGGTAACTGAAAGAATGCTCTATTATACCGGTATCACTTATAAAATCGGTGATACCCATGAGGGAACAGCGGTAATGGACTGGATGGAACAAGAAAGAGAAAGAGGAATTACCATCGGTTCAGCAGCTACAACTTGTCACTGGAAAGGTAACAGAATCAATATCATCGATACCCCGGGACACGTTGACTTTACTGTAGAGGTTGAAAGATCACTTAGAGTATTAGACGGAGCAGTAGCTTTATTTGATGCTAAAAGCGGAGTTGAACCACAATCAGAAACAGTATGGAGACAAGCTGATAAATACAATGTACCTAGACTCTGTTTTATTAATAAGATGGATGCGACAGGTGCTGATTTCTTCATGTCAGTCGATACAATAAAAGATAAATTAAAAGCAAATGCAGTGCCAATACAAATTCCTATAGGAGCAGAAAAAGACTTTATAGGACTTGTAGATCTTATCACTATGGAAGCTGAAACTTATGGTGATGATCTTGGTAAAGATATCTCAGCTGGAGAAATTCCAGATGAATTAAAAGATACTGCAGAAGAATATAGAATGAATCTTCTTGAGGAATTATCAGAAGTTGATGATGAAATCATGATGAAATACCTCGAAGGAGAAGAAATTTCAGCAGATGAGATCAGACAAGCACTTAGACGTGCGACAATTGATCAAAAAATATTCCCATGTTTATGTGGATCTGCATATAAAAACAAGGGAGTACAATTCTTATTAGATGCAGTTAATGCATATCTTCCATCACCACTTGATATTCCACCAGTAAAAGGTGAGGATCCAAAAACAGAAGAAGCATTAGAAAGAGAAGCATCTGATGAAGGATCTCTTGCAGCTTTAGCATTTAAGGTTGTAACAGATCCATATGTAGGTAAATTAATCTATGTTAGATTATATTCAGGTACAATTGAATCAGGATCCTACATTTATAATGTAACTAAGGGAACAAGAGAAAGAGTTGGAAGAATTCTACAAATGCACTCAAATAAGCAACAAGAAATTGATAAAGCTTATTCAGGTGATATAGTAGCTCTTCTTGGTCTTAAAAATACAACTACAGGAGATACACTATGTGCTCAAGATGATCAAATCATACTTGAAAACATGGAATTCCCTGATCCAGTAATTTCAGTTGCTATTGAACCAAAAACTAGAGCATCACAAGATAAAATGGCTGTAGCTCTTCAAAAACTTGCCGAAGAAGATCCAACATTCCAAACAAAAACTGACGAAGAAACAGGTCAGACAATAATTTCAGGAATGGGAGAGCTTCACCTTGAAATTATCGTAGATAGACTTCTTCGTGAATTTAAGGTTGAGGCAAATATTGGTAATCCACAAGTTGCATATAGAGAATCTATCACTAAAGCAGCAGATGCTCAAGGTAAATTCGTTAGACAATCTGGTGGACATGGTCAATATGGTGATGTTGTTCTTAAAGTTGAACCAGGTGAAGCTGGAAGCGGAATTACTTTCGAATCAAAAATTGTCGGAGGTGCTATTCCAAAAGAATACATCAAACCAGTTGAAGAAGGTGTTAGAGAAGCAGCAGGCTCAGGAGTTCTTGGCGGATATCCAATGGTTGACATGCATGTTACAGTATATGATGGAAGTTACCATGAAGTCGACTCATCAGAAGCAGCATTCCATGTTGCTGGATCAATGGCTCTTAAAAATGCAGTTCAAAAAGCAAAACCAGTACTTCTTGAACCAATGGAAAAAGTTGAAATTACAACTCCAGATGAATATCTAGGAGATGTAATGGGCGATGTTTCAGGAAGACGTGGTAAGATTGATGGAATGAATCCAAAAGATGGAATTCATATTTTAACAGCTTATATACCACTTTCAGAGATGTTCGGATATGCAACAGATCTAAGAAGTAAAACACAAGGTAGAGCAACTTATTCAATGCAATTTGATCATTATGAAGCTGTACCAGAATCAGTAAGAGAAAAAGTACTTGACAAATAGGAGGAAAAAATGGCAAAAGCTAAATTTGAAAGAAGCAAACCACATTTAAATATC